>CALFYN010000566.1 GCA_937952345.1 uncultured Acidobacteriota bacterium | reverse complement strand
CCAGCCACCCCGGATAGGCCTGCTGCACGCTCTCCAACAGCCGGTGCAGCGGCACACCTTCAGCAAATGTCGAATTGGGGGTTTCCAGCCAGTGCGTAACTCCCACTGCCTGCAATCCCTTCACGAACCGTTCCGGGCTGCCCAGCGGATTTGCCGGTGCTTCCGCTGTTCCTGGCGAGTAGAGGAGGTGGTAAGGCTCGGCAGCGAAGCCTCGCACTGCTTTGCGTCCCGTATACAGGTAGTACAGGGGATCGAGATTACCGGCCAGGACTGCCTCCGGTCCCGTTGTTTCCCGCGTCCTCTGGAGCAAGGCCTCCAGCCGGTCCCATCCGTCCCCCTCGGCCACTGGCATCGGGGGAGTCGGATAGCCTAAGCGGACCGTCTCCAGCAGCCCATAACTCAAGGAACCAAGGCTCGCAACTGTCACGGCGGCCATCGCCCACCGGCGCGTTCGAGTACGGCCAGCTACGGCGTCAACGGCAAACCAGAGCAGCAATGGAAGGAAAGGGACAACGAAACGGCTCGGGAGCCACGCCCACGCGCAAACGATCGCCCCATAGGCCAACAGGAGGACGGCGTAGAGACTGTACCGATGTTTCCATAGACCCGCCAGGCACGCGATTCCCACAGCCAACGCAGGCAGCACCAATGCGCCTTTTGCGGGAATCCCCGCCAGCATCCCGGGCGCGAACAATACGAGGGTCAAATTCGAGAATAGAATATCGATTTTCTGCGGCAATGTGAAATTCGTCAGAATATTCCATCCTTGATAGTTCTCCCTCGAATAATACGCATCCACGGCAGCCGCCGTATGCGGTTGGGACAGAACCCACCAAACCCATGGTGCGGCCAGCGCCCCGGCCAATACTGCAAACAGCGACGCCTCCTGCCACTTGCGCCGCGCTGCCAGATACAATGGAGTGGCCACTATCAACGCCATCCCCAATGTCCGGGTGTGGAACGCCAGCCCCGCGCAGGCCGCCGCCCCCGCCAACAGACGCGCCGACCCGTTTCGCTCGGCTCTCCGGAGTAAGAGCAAGGATGCCGTCGTCAGGGCGGCAAATGGCGCCTCCGACAACACCATCGTTCCCAGGTAGACCACCCACGTGGAAGCAGCGGTCAAGCAGCAGATCCACTTGGCCATCCAGTCCTCCACTCCTTCTTCCCGCAGCAGGCGGTAGCTGAGTAGGAGCCAGATTACGGTTGAGAGCAGTGGAATCAGCTTCAACCATGACACATTTTCGGGAAACTGTGGCGATATCTTCCAGACACCTGCCAGCAAGGCGGGTAATAAGATGGGATACTTCGTCTGCGGCATCTCCATCGGATGACTGATAATCCGGTATCCCTTACCCTCTGCCAGGGCTTTTGCAGTGACGATATACACACCGTCGTCGTGAAACGTGCCGACAGCCGGGGCGCGCCAGGCAATCCAGTACGCTACTGCCAGCGCCACCAAAATGGCCGGAAAAGCCCACCTACGCCAGCCGGACATGCTGGAATTCCTCGATCAAATGGAAGGGAGTGCGCACGCCGGCAATGGTTTCCCCCCGCTGTTCGATGCGGTCTTCCTCGACATGGCCGATTTCGCGCGCCAGGCGCAAATATTCGAGCTTCTCCGGATCGATTCCCATGATGCGGCAGCAGGTGGCGTCCAACGCGGGAAGATTGGCCCCCATCGCCAGTATGCCGCTCTGCTTCGGTGTCCCCTGCACAGGTCCGTTTCCCTCCATCCCGACGATTCCGTCGACGATTCCAAACGACCGGGAAAAGACCTTATTCAACGCTAGGATCGCTTGGGATATGCCGATGTGGTGCAGTTCGTTTTTCGGCCATCCATAAACAGCTCCGGGAGTGAGCCCGAAAAAGTTCTTCATCGAAAGCGTTGCTCCCGCCCAATGGTGCGTCTTCATTTTCGCCAAGGACACGATCAGGTCGGCCCCGAGAGCTGTATTCGGCAGGTAGAGTCCGCCGCGCGGGGAAACATCCTTGACGAACGTCACATCGTCGCGGTTCAGATCGACAAAGCTCCCATCAAACTTCTCCAGCCCTTGGCGATAATCGGCTTCCTCAGCCAGAAAGATGGTGTCGCGCCGGTGGCCCGGGCCTTCGCCAATCCGCACCAATGCCGCCCCCATCCCCTGAAATACGGCACGCGCCGCGGCCAGCACAGCGACATTCGTGTTGATGCACGTGGCCGAATCGTATTCCACCAGGTTCGGCTTCAGCAGAACACTCTTCCCCTTCACATCCAGGCCGCACGCGGTCACTCCGCGGCGGATAATGTCCTCCAGATCAGCGGAGTAGGAAGAGGCTTTGGCGACGAAGACCGCCGATTTCCCCGGCCGGGGTTCCGGCTCGTCCGGCGCACTCCCGCATCCGGCCGATACCGCGGCGCCCGCCGCCGGCCAGAATGCCCTTCTCGATATCTTCTCCCGCCATCCTATGCGGGTTTCAGCCATTGATGTCCTCCATCCGGACAAGCGAGCGCTTCCAACGACATCAACATCAAATCGTCGTCCGGTTCCTCTGTTCCCTCGAAGGCCACATTCTTGCCATAGTTCCGTAAACTGATGGTGAGCCAGGCCTTGGCAAGCCTCGAACGCGTCTCCTGCCAGTGCTTCTCAGCCGCCGCAACGGCGCTGTTGGGGTCCGTCATCAAGAGGCTTCCCTGCAACCCCAGCAAAGCCACGGCAGTTGTCTCCGGATAGGATGGCAGGTCCGTTTGCAGCACCCGCCGGTTGCCGTAGTTCCAGCCGCCATCCGGCGATCGCCGGTCGAGCATCATCCGTTCTCCCTCACTCACCCGGTCGGCCAGCGATGGATCGGCCACTTTCCCAGACGCTTTCTTCAACGCCAAGACACTGTGCGCGGTCGGTTCCACCCAGCTTGAAGTTTCGGCGCACCATGGCCACCCCTTGTAACGCCGGTCGTAATCCACAGGCATGCGCATCACCAACCCCAGCGCCCGTTCCAGCCAACTGCCTTCCACTCCCTTGGAACCCAGCAGCCAGCGCACGCCCTTCTGAAACCGCGAGTCGTAGGTGCCGTGCACGCAGTGCAATGTGACCACTAAGGCTGTGGCCCAACTCGAAACCTGAATGTCGGCGCCGGGGCGAAACCCGCCATCCTCCCGCTGCCAGCTCCGGATCAAGCTCCAGCCGCGCATCCATGCCTCTGCCGAGGGTTTGTCGCCGTGCATCGCCAGTAGCGCATAACACGTTGGTTCCAAACGGGATTGCTTCGATGGGAAATATCCCCAGCCGCCATCGGTGTTTTGCATGGCGCGGAGACGGGCCAATCGGAGTTGACGAGGGTCACTGAACATCAAATCCTCTATCGGATAGAAAACGGCGAAAGAATAGTGCCTTATACGAGCTCGGGGTTTTTCACTAGCACTTTCTAAAGTCTTGCCTTACGCTTGCCGATCTTCTTTCCATGACCCCACAACGTCCCGACGATCAACTCGCCATTGTCCTCGGCCAGCGCCAGCTTATCGCCGTCTGCTGCATGTTCCTGGTGACGATGGGTCTAGTGGCGACGCTTGCCTATGTCAGCGGCCGGACCATCTCCGCCGCTCAATTGGTGGAGGCCCAACGTTCCTCCGCCAACTCTACGGCGATGGTGGTCGAACCGGCTGCGTCTCCGGTGCCGACGCCTTTGCACGCGCATGCCGAGACGTTGCCGCCACAGGCCCTGGCTCCACAAACCCCGCCGCCTGTCCATTCCGAACCTGCTGTCCACACTCCGCCACCCGCGCCGCCTGCGCCTGCGTCCACTGGCGTGGATGCACCGCCGCTTCCCGGATCAGTCTACTGGCAGGTGGGCGTCGTCGACCGCGGCATCGCCTCTGTATTTGTGGAACATCTGAACCGAATGGGGCTCCGCGCCCGCACCGCCGCGGTTCAAACACCCGGCTTCCAGCGTGTCCTGGTTGGGCCACTGCTCACCCAAGCCAGTATTGAGGAAACCAAGCGGATGCTCGACAAGGCCGGGTTCCAAGCCTTCATCAAGAAATACTGAGCACCTAGAGAAACAGCTTGGGAAGATACCTCGGGGCCTCCGCAAAGGGAGCCTCCACTCCCGCCGCCAGCGCGTACATTCGTTCATGTGAGGCGGCTGCGCCTTGTGATAACTCCGGGTAAGGCCTATGGCAGATGTCGAGAAACCCAATGTTGTAGTTCTCCCCATCGAACCGCCCCAGTGCCGATTGATCGTACAAGGTGAACCAGTGCACACCGACGCAGTGCGGATTTGCCGCCGCATCTTCGAAGTACACCCGATACGCTTTGGCGCGCGCCACCTGATTCTCCAAACGCCCGATTCCCGAGGCAGGAAGCCCCACGTCGAGCGCCCCAAAGTGCCATTCCCCCACCATCACCGGCTGATGGAGCAGCTTCTCAATCTGTTCGCTGGTGGCCCGTGGCAACTTCTCCATGTAGCAGTTCAGGCTGAACACATCGAACGTCTTCATTCCCGCAACTGCCCATGCCGGAGGCACGCCGGCCCACCGCATCCCCAGATTCAAGTGATTCGGATCCGCCTTTTTGCAGGCCGCGGACAGCGTGGTGAAGTAGCGCTCCACCATCTTCACGGTGAACGCCTCCAAGTCCGGCATCGCCTGCGGGGGCAGGGCCAGGCGCATTTTCCCGCGCTCCAGCTTTTCCCAACTCATCGGCGTCTTCCAGGCCCAGGAGAGTGCCTGCGCATCCGGGTACTTTGCCTTCAGGAAACGCACCAGTTCGCTCCGTGTGGCGCATTCCTCGGAGGTGTACAACATTCCTGCCGCGGGCAACTCTTTCGAAAACCCCCAAGTCGGTTCATTCATCAGGAAATAGCCGATCAGTGCCGGATCCGCCGCCGTAGACCGCAACTGCGAGGCATACTGCGCCGCGTCCCCCTCAAACGAAGCATGAAACACGTCGGGGAAATCGCGGTAGATCATCGGCGTCTGGCGCCCGGCGAAACTCATCGGACGCACATAGGGAAAGCGCACTTTGGCGGCCTCTTCAAATTCCGACCAGTTGCCCACCGTGTTGAAACGTAGCCGCCGCAATTCCGCCATCGCCACCTGCGCCCACTTCTCATGCCACTCCGTCCTGCCGAAGGCGCGGATGAAATTGGCGATCAGGTAGTTGGCGAACCGCGCGCCGCGATTGGACGAATAGACTGGCGCGAATTCGCCATCCGGATCGGGCATCCACGTCAGTGCCGATTCCAATCCGTCGATGCGCGCCTCGCCATCGGGACGCACACAATCGGCGCCCGCGGAAAAAAACGAGTATCCATCAGGGTCCACCAGCCACCAGCGCGTGCCGTCATGGTGCGTGCGAAAGAAGCCCTTCGCCTCCCCGAGACGCTTCGCCTTCCATCCACCCCAGTTGGAAAACGCCGCGGGCCAGCGCTGCTCTCCGGCCGTTCGCGCCTGTGCCCGCAAACGGTCCACTACCTGCGCCACGCCGTGCGTCTTGCCGGGCCATTGATGGATGCGGCTCTGCCCCAACTCATCGATCAGCGCGCCTTTCGGCAACACCGGCTTGTCGATCCGCTCCACAGGCGACCGGGACGGAATCAGCGGTGTCATGCAGAACCGCGCAGCCTCGCCGGCCGTGCGGGACACGGTGAATACCAGGCGATCCACCTTGGCCAGATCTACGCGATCACCGCCTGCCATCGGCTTGAGGAACGCGCCCTCGCGTCCCGATTGCCAGCGATTCTGGTCGGTCAGCGACAAATCCAGGTGCGCACGAAACGAACATTGGTTCAAGCCCGCGAACCGGAACGTGAACTTCCTGCCCTGCTCCCCCTCCTGCAAGGTGATGAGAAACACGGTCAAGGTATTGCCGTCCAGCAGCATATCCGCTGTCACACAGTGAAAGCTGGACAGAAAGCCGGGGCGGAAGCGGAAGGACAATCCGCCGCCTTCGCCCGCGCGGTACCACGTCGCATTCGGAATCGGCGTATCGCCGGATTCGGCGCGCCATGACCCAATGGGCTCAGGCTGCGGCATCGCCATCGAAAACGCAGGCAGGGGAGTCAATGCTGCCGCCAGCAGGTCACGGCGGGCAATCGCGTTCATGGCAAACCTCCTCGATGGACAACCTCCGGAAGGCGCCGGGCCGTCAGGAAGCGAGCCAGCGGATGCCTTCTACAGTGTCTCCGTCATTCCGCGGGCCCGTCACCAACACGCTCAATAACGCCTCTCCCGCCCGTGGCCGGATGCGGAACTCCAGACGGTTCATTCCCGGCTGCAAGGCAATCGGATACTGGAACTGCCCGACACGGAATCGCGTCTCCGAGTCCCGCGTGACAACAGGCTCCCCATTCAACAGAACGTGCGCATGACCGCGCAAGCCCATCCACAGGAACCCTTTCTGGTGCCCACTGGCATGCACATGGACCGCAACCTTGTATCCGGCTCCCGGCGCTGCCGGCACCCCCGTAGCCTTGGCCAGGTCCAGCGTATCGAACGGGGCTTCAAACCGCTGCCAGTGGCCGGCCCGCGTTTCGATTAGCCACTCCCGGTTGCAGCGTCCATACCAACTCTTCGGCTTCTCCCATCGCACGTTGCCGCGGTCGGGTTCGTCGCCGCGTACCTCGATGGCGCGCTCGTCCATCGTGCCCATGCCGCGCCGGGCCGCCATGTGCAGAAACTCCATGTCGTAGGGCTGAAAGCCGAGTTGCCGCGCTACTAGTGCATCGGCGGCCACCGGATCCTCGCCCGCCATGACCAGATTGCTGCGCACCGTCTGATCGGAGCGGTGCACGGAATGTTCCTGCGTCTGCAAGCCGCGGATGCCGTCCACCACGCAGTAGTCCGGCGGATGAAAGGCAGCCAGATCCACGATAAACGGATCGATGCGTCCGCCCGCGGAATGGCCCGCATGCAGGTTCGCATTGTGGAAGACGCCCGGAGTGGCATACGCCTGGCGCGGCGCCGTGCCGACGTAGTTCTTCAAACAGGCCGTAATCCCGCTCTGCAGGTGCACCTTCATCACGGGGAGCGTGATCAGAAAATCGCACTGCGTGATGGTGTTCGTCACGAAGTAATCGGGACGCGCGCCGAACGCGCCCACGCCATTCGCCGATTTCGGCACCATCAGCCGCTGGAACCGGCCCCCCGGGTCGCGCACCGCATCGTAGCTCAAGTCCACGTAGTCGAACTTCTTTGCCGGATGCGCCCGCTGGTATTCCGAAATCATGCCGCCCAGCGAACCGTGAAATCCGGGAAACTCCTCATGCCCCCAATCGAAGTGGTATGCGCTCACCCTCCGGCCGTCCTGCGTGACGACGTTATCCTCAGCCTTGTCCTTCAGGCTGCGATAAGTGCCGCCCTCGGCAATCGTGATGCGCCCCGCACGGCTGCGTGTAGCGACATATTCCAGCACTGCCTTTGTCACCCGGAAATCCGTGATGTCACCTTTGGCATAGGAAGGATGCGGCCGCAGGAACACGATGTTCGGCTTCAGCACTACCCACGAACCCGGCTTGATCTTCGCCTCCAGCGATCCGGCCCGCGGCGCGCCGTACTCGATCGCCTGGAACACCATGTCCCGCACCTGCTCGTAGCTCAGCCCATCGTCCAGCGACGCTGGAGATCGCAGTTTCGCGTGCGTCGAGCGCACCAACCCGATCTTCGTCTTCCCCTCCGTCGCGGCAGGGAGCGCCGCCGCGGCGGCAGTGGTCAGCAAAAATTCACGGCGATGCATATCAGGATCTCCTCAAGCAGGCTTGCGGAACGGTCCGCGCGCTTCTTCGATTTCATTTCCCCTCGTCCAGATCGCATCCGGACTCACCACGCCGAACCCGCGCAACTCCATGCGGTCAAACAGCGGCAGCTTTTCCGGCTCGTACCCCATCACCGCCGCCGCCACCGCATCCACCGCCACGGCATTCGAACCGGCAATCACCAGGTTGTGATGAATCCGCTTCGTCCCGTCGTGATGGTGCGAACCGCCCACGATCGCATAGTCGGCCGGATGATGCAGATAGATATCGTTCAGCACATCGGCCGCCTCGCCCAACTCCGGTAGTTTCCGCTGGTTGCCCGCGAAGGCCCAATAGCTTGCCACCGAAAGTGCCACTCCGGTTACCGGACTGGTTCGCAAAGGCGAAACCGTAATCAGCCGGTCGCACTCGCGAAACACACGCGCCAGTGAGTAGATTCCATCCGGATTCCGTGCCGCGAAGGTGCGCCGCGGCGAAGCCGACTCCAGCATCTCCGCCGCCGTCAGATCGATATACTCGAAACGCCGTCCGGCAAAGCGCGCATTGCATTCCTTCAGAATTGCGTTGATTTCCGGTGTTGCGGGCGCCGCCTCGGCCACCGTGAACCGCTGTCCCTGCTTTCCCTCGCCATACAGGTGCAGCAGCGCCGCCAGCAGTCGCGGGTCAGTCGACGCATCACGTGTCCGCGTAATCTTGATCAGAACCCAGTCGTCGCCTGAAACGCCGCCCAGCGACATGCGCCGCCCGCGCGAGCCCAATTGCATGGCTTTGCGCAGCATGCCTTCCATTTGCGCATTGCTGAGTTCCTTGTCCGCGGGTTGCGGGTCGGACAAGCCGGGAACCGGTGTCCCATCGTGTTCCGCGCCTCCCTGAAAACTGGAAAGAATGATGCCGATGCGAGGGGTGTTGTCAACGGTGGCCGATGCCAGCATCGACTCGCTCAGCGGCTTTTTCGGACTGCTGTGGGTGTCCGGCATACGCGCCTGCTGGCTTCAGTATAACTCTCGAAAGGCCGTTTTTACGCCTTCAAACACTCAGCGATTTCTTTTTCGCTGATGCTACCTTCGCGAATCACCCGCCAGTAGGCTTCGGTAATATCCACCGTTGTGTTGCCTGGGCCCGAACACGGGCCGCCGTCCAGCACCAGGTCGATCCGTCCGTCCATCGTGGCAAACGTATCAATGCCGGTACGGCACGTCGGCTGCCCGGAGAGATTCGCGCTGGTGGCAATCAGCGGTTGATCCATTGCCCGCAGCAGCGCATTCACCGCCGGCGCCTTTGATTGGCGCATGGCGAGCCGTCCTGTGTTTCCCGTCACCTTGAGCGGCACTTTCGCCGCCGCCGGTACGATGATCGTCAAAGGCCCCGGCCAGAAATGACGGGCCAGCACCAGGAACCGTTGCGTGATCTCCTTGGCCAAGTCTTCCGCCATCAGCACATCGCTCACGATGAGGGGCAGGGAACGGTTGAATTCGCGGCCCTTGGCGTCGAAGACACGTCCGACGGCCATGAGATTGAACGGATCCGCCACGATCGTGTATAGCGAGTCCGTTGGCAACGCGACAATCTTGCCGCGCCGGATGCTTGCCGCAGCGCGCTCAATCGCCTCCGCGCTGGGATTGTCCTGCTCGATTTGAATGAGGTCGGTGGCCACGTCTTTTTCCGTTCGTGTGTGAGTTTACCTGGGTCCAATCGCTTCGGCAACCTGAATCGCCATGTCGTAGCGTCCGAATGGCGCCGAAAGCTGCACGCCTTGCACCATCGGACGGATCCGCTCCACCATCTCCCGCGCAATGGCGACTCCCTCGGCCCGCGCCTTTTCCGCGCTATCGGCCAGGCGCATCCGCTCCATGTACTGCTCCGGCACCGGCACGCGCAGTTCGTTCACCATGAATTCGGCGTTGCGGAAGCTGGTCAACGGCCATATCCCCGCGATCAGCGGAATCTTGTACTGCGCGGTGGCCTTCAGCCAGGCCTCCAGCAATTCCACATCGAAGACCGGCTGCGTCACGACATACTCCGCTCCGGCCTGCACTTTCCAACCAAAACGGCGGAGTTCTTCTTCCATGTTCAGTGCGCCGGGATTTGCTCCCACGCCCAGCAGCAATTCCGTCTGCGATCCAATAGGATTTCCGCCGATGTCCAATCCGTGGTTGAGGTTCGTGACGATGTTTGCCAGCCCGATGGCGTCCACGTCGAACACCGCCGTTGCGTTCGGATAGGAGCCCATTCGCGGCGGATCACCGGTGATGCAGATCAGATTCCGCACTCCCACCGTATGCGCGCCGATCAACTCCGATTGAATGCCGAGGATGTTCCGGTCGCGGCAGCAGAAGTGGAGCACGGTCTCGATTTGCGCTTCTCGCTGGATTAGCTGGCAGCACACTTGGGCGCTCATGCGCGCACTCGCCCGCGGGCCGTCGGGAATATTGATGCAGTCGATGCCATGATCCCGGCACAGCTTCGCTCCGGCAATCTCCTTCGATGCATCCACGCCGCGCGGCGGCAGGATCTCCACGAACGAGACAAATTGGCCCGCCGCGAGTTTCGCTCCCAACTGCGATTTCTTCCCCACGGGAACCATGGGAATGGCTTTGACTTTCGCTTCGGCTGCCTCGGTGGTGACCGTCAGCCGCCGGTGCCCCGGTTGCAGCGAGCGTGCCTCGGAGACCACTTCCTTGATGTGCGAGGGCGTCGTTCCGCAGCATCCGCCGACGATCTTCACTCCGGCCCACAGCAAGCGCCGCGCGTACTGCGCCATGTATTCCGGCGAGCAGAGGTAGATTTGCCGGCCTTCCACCCGTGCTGGATGGCCCGCGTTCGGCATCGCGCTCATCGGCTTACTCGAATACTGCATCATCTTCTCGATGGTTTCGAGCGTGGCCTTCGGGCCGACCGAACAATTGATCCCAATCACATCCACCGGCCACTCATCGAGCAGTTTGGCGTACGTGGCGACATCCTTGCCGTCCAGCATGTTGCCGTAATCGTCGATGGTGACGTGCGCGGCGATCACCATCTCCGGCCCTGCTACCTCGCGGGCGGCGAACAGTGCCTCCCGCAACTCGCTGGCGTCGCCGAAGGTCTCGAGCACCAGCAGATCGACGCCCGCCTCCAGCAAGAAGCCCGCCTGCTCGGCAAAGGATGCCCTGGCCTCGGCAAACGATGTCGGTCCCAGCGGTTCCAGGCGCACACCTAACGGCCCGATCGCCCCGGCGACATAAGCCCGGTCCTGGGCTGCCTCGCGTGCAATCCGCACCCCGGCTTCGTTGATCGCCTGGCATTTCTCCGCCGCGCCGAATGCACCCAGCCGGATGCGTGTCGCTCCGAAGGTGTTCGTTTCCAGGATCTCGGCCCCCGCTTTGACGTAATCCTGGTGAATTTCCTTCACCAAGCCGGGTTGTGACAGGTTCAGCTCATCGTAGCAGCGATTGATGAATACGCCCTTCGTATACAACATCGTCCCCATGGCGCCATCCGCCACAAAGATACGGTTCGAAAGGAGTTCGCGGAATTCCGCGGCCCGGCTGAATTTCGGGGGGGAAGTAGTCAAGAAACCAATTTTAACACGCTATTGCTGGGGAACCAGCACGCTGAGGCGATCCAGAACCTTCTGCTCATCACCGGAAAACGCACCTTTGTAGGCTTCGCTTTCCATCCGCTGCTTGCGTGCCTCCGGGTCCATCATCCGCAGGCGGCGCAGTTCCTTCTGCATGGCTTGGCGCCGCTCCAGCGGCATCTGCCCCATCTGGCGAAACGCCGTGCGCGTGGCCTGCTGCTGGTCCGCCGACATCTGGGCGAAGTTGCCGTATTGCTTTTCGAGCCGCTTTTTCTGCTCATCGGAAAGCTTGTCGTAGCGCTCCCGATTCTTCTCCATCGCCTTGCGGCGATCCTCGGGAAGGTTCTTCATCACCCGCTGGCGTTCCTCGGGCGACAGCCTGTTGAAGCGTTCCACCAGGCGCGACTTCTTCGCCTCCCGTGCCGCCTTGTTTTTGAGGATGTTGCCTTTTTTAAGCTGGGCCTCCGCAGGCGGAACAAGCAGGACCAGCGCGAATACCAGCCATCGGGGAGCCATGGCGCGTCCTCTACATCTTCTGCTGGGCCGCAGGCTCGGCGAGAGTCAACTGCCGCAGCATCTCCATGTCCTCCAGCACCGTCTCGACCTGCTCGACATCCATCTGGCTCTCGGCCAGGATCGCCGGGGCTTCGGGCTGGGGCGCCGCCGGGCGCATCCACAATCCCACCGCCAGAACCAGGGCTGCCGCCACCGGAACCACCGGACGCCAGAGCGCCGTTCCGCCGGCTGTCATCCCATTCCACACGCGCCGCCAAAGCGAACTTTCCTCGCGCTCGATCCGCGCCATCAGCTTCTGATCGAAATCGGCCGATACCGGCATCGCCTCAAACGCATCCAGCGCATCCCACACCGCCATCTGTGATTCGGCAAAGGCGCGGCATGCGGTGCACATCTCCATGTGCTTCTCGAATATCTCCGCCAGCGCGGGATCCAATTTCCGATTGCAGTAATCGAGCAGGATATCCACGTTCTCTTCGCCGGAAACCAGCGGGCAGTGGGTCATACGGAATTGTCTATTGTAATATTCTTTGCGATTTGCTTCCGCCATGGTCTCCCTCCTTCCCTGCGTCGTTCTCCTGTCCCGTCATCCTTTTCCATCCAGGTGCGCCAGCCGTGCCCGCAGCGATTCGTACGCCCGGAACAGCAGCGATTTCACCGCCGATTCCGAACATTCGAGCGCATCGGCAATCTGCGAGTAGTCCAGTTCCTGGTACTTGTGCATGAGCACCGCCGCCTTCTGTTTGGCGGGCAGCAACTCGATGGCATTTCGTACCTCCTGCAGCCGGACGTCCTTCACCAGTTTCTGTTCCACCGAGTGGCCCCTGTCTACCACTTGCCGGGCCATCCCGTCGCCTACTTCATCATCCAGGCTCTGCTGGCCTTTCTCGTGCCGCCCGTCTCGAAGGTGGTTCAGCGCCCGGTGCGTGGCAATCCGGAACAGCCAGGTCGTGAACTTCGCCGACGGCTCATAGGTCGAACGCGAACGGTACACGCGCAGAAAAACATCCTGCGCCAATTCTTCGGCAACGGCCTGATTCTGCACCATCCGGTACAAGAAATGAATCACCGGCCCACGATGGCGTTCCAGCAACAATTGGAAGCTCACCGAGCAACCGTCGCGAACCCGGAGCATCAATTCCGCATCGCGCTCCAAACCCGCTGCGGCCGTCACACTTTCTTGAACACAAGTTGAAACGGAAGGTTGCGGTCCGCTTTCGCTCATTTCGCTCATTCGCATCGCCCTCCTTCCCTCAACGGCAGTGGACCGGAAATGGTTGACAGCGAACCGGTTTATTCTCCCTTGAGCGAACGGTCCATCAGTTCGCGCAAGGCTTCCCTCGGCGTCTTAACGCCGTCCAGAATCGCGCCTACCTGCCCGATTATCGGCAGATCCGTCTGAAATCTTTGCCCCAACTCGAGTGCCGCATAGGTGGTCTGCACTCCCTCGGCCACCATGCGCATCGACCCGAGAATATCCGCCAACTGCTCGCCCGAGGCCAGTTTCTGCCCCAGCGTGCGGTTCCGGCTGAGCTGTCCGGTGCACGTCAGAACCAGATCTCCCAATCCTGCAAGTCCCATTAAAGTCAATGGCTTACCACCCATGGCGACGGCCAGCCGGGTGATCTCGGCGAGCCCTCGTGTGATCAGCGCCGCCGTGGCGTTGGAACCCAACCCAAGTCCGTCACACACTCCGGCAGCAATGGCGATTACGTTTTTCAACGACGCCCCCACCTCCACCCCAATCAGGTCCGCATTCGTGTACAGCCGCAGCGTCGGGCCGCGCAATGCCCCCTGGATCCGCCCGGCCAGTTCCTCATTGTCCGACGCGATCACCACCGCCGCGGGTTTACCCTGCGCCACTTCTCTGGCAAACGTCGGCCCGCTCAGCACTGCAATCCGGTTCGGGTTTCCCATCACTTCACCCAAAACCTGGGACACGCGGAGCAGAGTATGGTTCTCGATTCCCTT
>CALFYN010000565.1 GCA_937952345.1 uncultured Acidobacteriota bacterium | reverse complement strand
GAGGTAATTGGGGTGGCTATGCGGTTGGATCGGTCGAAGCGACGCCGAGCTCGTTCCGCATCAAGCTGAGGAGGGTTTCGAGGTCGGTGAGGAAGAGGGATTTCTCGACGGCCTTGGCGGAAGCGGGGGGCAGGTTGCGGTAGGGTTCGAGGCGGCTCCAGGTTTCGACGACGCGCTTACGCTCGGGTTCGAGTCCGGCGACGTAGAGATCGAGATCGGATTTCTGCTGCTCGAGTGGGGATTCGAGCCACTGCGCGAAGGTGTTTTCGTGACTCAGCCGCATGGCGGTATTCGCTTCCTCTTCGCCGAAGACCGTTGCCAGGCCGTGGTGTTGGTAGAGTCCGGTGTTGGGGTCGCGGAGCGAGGATAGATAAACGAGGCGTCCGAAGAGGGAGGGGATCTGGCTGAGGGTGTGGCGCCAGAGGTCGGATGCGGCGCCCTTCGGCCGGAGGCGTGAGCTGGGGCTGGTTGAGCGATCCACGACAACTCCTTTCTTCGGTTTCCGCGGGGCGGACCAGGATGAGCAAGGACCATCTTAACAGGTGCCGTCCGATTTCAAGGTAGTGGTGTGAATCGGGTAATGTTCTCAAGGGGATGTGGGGGCTGTTCCGAATTTCGAAAACTTCCGTAAGACAGACCAAATCGGTTGGAAAGCGCAGTAATCTGAACGTGTTCCCGGTTGCGCCGGAGAGAATTCGAGACCCTACTAAGGAGATCCATCATGTTGAAAAAGCTTGTTCTTCTCGCCCTTTTGAGCTTCACGGCGATTCAATTGAACGCGATTGAGATTCCGTTCCCGACGTGCGGCACGACCGGGAACCCCTGCACCGACGACTAAGGACGAGCTGGGTGCGGATGGGAGAAGGGGAAGGAATCGCAGCCCTCGTTACAGAGTTGCGATAGAATGGCAGTGGCGGCCTGCCGGATATGCTGCAGCTTCCTCGAATAGAATGGTTTTTATTGGCGGCTATCACCGCGCTAACAGCGGTGCTAGCCGCCAAGCTGTTTTGGACCGGGCTGTTTCGGACGTACCGGGCGTTTGCGGCGTTTCTGGTTTTCTCCGTGGCTCGAGTGCTGTTGATGGGCGGGGTGAAGTTCAACGCCGGGCAATACATGTCGTTTTTCATGATCACGGAGTCGGTGCAACTGTTCCTATATGTACTGATGACAATGGAGTTTTACGGATTGATATTTCGACAGTACCCTGGCATCCGGAAGGTGAGTCAATACGCTTTAGCGGGGGCGCTGGTGGCGGCGACGGTCATCTCGTTTCTGACGTTATCCGCCGACATGGGGGACCGGGCGCGGTACACGCTTTCCGCGTTGGACCAGTTTATGATCGCCGAGCGCGGTGTGGTTTCGTCGATGGTGTTGTTGATCCTGTTGATGACGGCGTTTCTGGCGTACTACCCGGTACCGCTGCCGCGGAACCTGGTAGCGCATTCGGCGATTTTCGCGGTTTTCTTTTTGAGCAAATCGACCCTGATTCTATACCGCAACCTGACCGGGGCTTCGATGGATCGAGTGTATAGTCTGGCGATTATGGGTGTTGCCGGAGCGTGTTTGTGCACGTGGATCGCGATGCTGCGGCGGAGCGGGGAAGAGGCGGCGGTGGTGGTGGGGCATATGTGGGACCGGAGCGAGGAACAGCGGCTGATTGCGCAGTTGAAAGGCGTAAATTCGGCGCTAGCGCGGCTGTCGCGGGAATAACCCCCGCTCTTTCCCATGGAATAGGCACGAATTGGCACAACTTTCAGATTGCAATCGACAGTAGGCTAGGCTATGCTGTAGCGGAGGGAAACCTCCGAGACAACATCCATGACCCAGGATTCCGTGCTTCTTCTCTCCGCCGCGGTGGCTGTCCTGATGGCAGCTGGCTTCGCGGCCCTGTTTGCTGCGATACGGAGACCAGCCCGATCCGCCGTGCCATCGGCGGAGGGTGGACCCATGCGGCTTCGTCCGATGGGAAGGCTGCTGGACGAGGCGGACTTTGCGTTTCTGGCGCAACAGCCGGGATATCGCCCAGAAATCGGGCGGCAACTGAGGCGCCGCCGGTTGGCGGTATTTCGCACGTATCTCAACCAAATGACTGCGGAGTTCCACGATCTGCACCGGAAACTGCGTCTGCTGGCGCTGTACGCGCCGACGGATCGCAGCGATTTGTCGCGAATTCTATTGGAACAGCGGATGTTGTTCAGCTACCGCATGTTCCAGATTGAATTGCGACTGGTGTTCTTCCGCTTCGGAATGAAGCCGGCGGATGTTTCCGGCATGGTGGAGATGGTAGAAGACATGCGGCGCATGGTGACGGAGATGTCGGCAGGGCTGTCGGTGCAGGCCGCCCCGGTCAGCGCGTAGATAATTTCGCTACAATCCAGTCGTTGGCGCGCTGATAGTGCGGGTATTCGCGCTCGGCGCTGCGGAATTGCTCTGTGTGTACACATCGCCGCGTCCCATTGTGCTCCTCGGGAAATCGAAGGTGGAGCATTTCGTGATACATGACGTACTCCACGACGTAGCGGGGGACATCGGGTCCGTCGAGCCAGCGGCTGATGACGATGGTGTGATGGGCGGTATCGTAGTGGCCGAGGATGGTGCGCGAGCGCGCCGGGCTCCAGCCCAGTTCGGGGCGGGCCATCAATCCAAAGAAGAAGCGCAGGTTCAGTTCCTCGAAGAGTTCCACGAGATCGAAGTGGGTTCCTTGCGGGGGAAGGATGCGTTTCCTGCCGCGTTCGCGGCGCAACTGCTGGAGATTGCTGACGACTTCTTTTCGGTTCAGGAAGCGGCGGTAGCGGTCGAGGTGGCGAGGCGGGGTGGGTTTGCGGAAGAGTTTGCAGAGCAGGATCCAGGCAAGGGCTTCCTGGACGCTCACCGGGGCATGCTGGAACACGTCGGCGAGTTGCGCTTCCAAACGTCCGTCTTTCCATTGGATAGAGCTGCTCGCGCTGGCCAGGCGGCGATAGCGCACGGCGATTCCCTGCAGAGGGGTACGCGGGCGGATCTGGCGAAACACCGTGGTATAGAGTTGCTCTTCGGCAGTTTCCGATTGCGGGGCCACCCCTTGCATCGTTTCCGAATGTACCATAGAGGATTACGGCAAAACAGACAGGAGAAGCATTCTTGCTCAAAGCGAAGATTACGTCACTCGGCTGCTACGTACCGCCGTCCGTGCTGACGAACAAAGATCTGGAAACGATGGTGGACACCTCCGATCAATGGATCATGGAGCGAACGGGGATTCGTGAGCGCCACATTGTGTCGAAGGACATGGCGACTTCGGATATGGCAGTGGAGGCGGCGCGGGCGGCGTTGGCCGGGCGCGGGGTGGAGCCGGGAACGATTGAGGCGTTGATCGTGTGCACGGTGACGCCGGACATGTTCTTTCCGGCGACGGCATGTCTGGTGCAGGATCGAATCGGGGCCAAGGGCGCCTGGGGGTTCGATCTGGTGGCGGCCTGCTCGGGTTTTGTCTACGGGCTGACGACGGCGGCGCACCTGGTCAGTTGCGGGTCGCACAAGCGGGTGATGGTGATCGGGGCGGATTCGATGTCGCGGATCATCAACTATCAGGACCGCAGCACGTGTGTTCTGTTCGGGGATGGGGCGGGAGCGATGATTGTGGAGCCGCTGGAGGAAGGAGAGGAACCGGGTTTTATCGGATTCCTGAACGAAATTGATGGTTCGGGCGGCGATTATCTGAAAATGCCGGCAGGGGGCAGCCGGATGCCGGCGAGTCACGAAACGGTGGAACAGTCGCTGCATTTTGTCCATCAGGACGGGCAGCAGGTTTTCAAATACGCGGTGCGGAAAATGTTTGAAGTGAGCCGCGATTTGATTCAGCGCAGCGGCTACAAGGCAGAGGACGTTTCGATTCTGATTCCGCACCAGGCGAACCGCAGAATCGTGATGGCGGCGGCGGAGCGGTTGGGTATTCCGGTGGATCGGATCCTGATCAACATTGAACGCTACGGGAATACGACGGCGGCCACGATTCCGCTGGCTACCCGCGATGCCATTGCGCAAGGGCGGCTGAAGAAGGGCGACCTGGTATTGTTCGCGGCCGTGGGCGCGGGATTCACGGTTGGCGCAAACCTCTGGCGCTGGAAGTTTTGATTATGCACCGGCTCCTTCTGCTGTCGGCTGCGGCGGTTGCCTTTGGTGGCGAGTTGCAGGATGACCTGGCGCGACGCCGGGCTCGCCTGATGGAGCAATTGGGACCGGATACGATCCTGGTGGTGCGCAGCGCGCCGCATCGGGTCTACTCGCTCGATGTCGATCACGAGTATCGCCAGGACAGCAATTACTACTATTTGACCGGGATTGAGGATCCGGACGGAACGCTGGTGCTGATGCCGGGCAATGCGGGGCGGAAGCAGTTCCTGTTTCTGCCGCCGAAGGATGCGGTGGCAGAGCACTGGTCGGGCAAGCGGCTTTCGGCGGAAGAGGGCCGGGCGCAGAGCGGGATTGCGGATGTGCACACGACTGCGGATCTGGATCCGTTTCTCGAAGCGGTGCTCAGCGGCAGGCCATGGCTGCAGCACCGGCGCGCGCCGCGTCCGGCGGATTTCGATTCGTTTCTGAACGCCGTGGAGGGCGGCCGGGCGCGGCTGGCGGTGGCTCTGGATCAACCGTTGCGGATGAGCGGCGCGGTGTCACCGCTGCTGGTTTGGGCCAACGAGATGCGCGACCGGTTTCCGGGGTTGACCGTGGTAAATGCGACGCGGCTGGTGCACGCGCTGCGGCAGGTGAAGTCGGATTACGAGCGGAGCATGCTGACGCGCAGCGCGGAGATCTCGACGGAGGCGCATTTGGCGGGGATGCGCGCGGCCCGGCCGGGCGCTCGGGAATACGAAGTGAAGGCGGCCATCGAGGAAGTGTACCGGCGGCGCGGCGCGTTGAGTCCGGGGTATCCGTCCATTACGGGGAGCGGTGCGAACGCCACGATCCTGCATTATGCGAAGGCGGAACGGCGCATGGATGCCGGGGATCTGATGCTGGTGGATGCGGCGGCGAATTACGGCTACTACACGGTGGACATCACGCGGACATATCCGGTGAGCGGGAAATTCAGTGCGGCGCAGAAGGAGATCTACCGGTTGGTGCTGGAGGCGCAGAATGAGGCGATGGCTGTGGCGCGGGTGGGCGCGAAACCTTACGATTTGCATCGCAAGACGGAAGATGTGATCAAGGCCGGGCTGTTGCGGCTGGGGCTGATTACGGATGCGTCGGGCGAGCAGTTCCGCACATGGTACACGCATGGCGCTGTGCATTACCTGGGAATCGACGTGCACGACGTGGGGGATTCGAATGTGCCGCTGGCGGCGGGGCACGCGTTTGTGATTGAGCCGGGCATCTACATCCGGCCCGATGCGCTGGAGACGCTGGCGAAGACGGACGAGAATCTGGAATTCATTCGCAAGGTGAAGCCGGCGTTCGAGAAGTATAAGGGGATTGGGGTGCGGATTGAGGATTCGTATGTGCTGACGGACGGCGGGTTGGACTGGCTATCGAAGGGTGTGCCGCGCACGGTGGAAGAAGTGGAAGCCTTCATGGGAGCACGGAAATGAAGCGAATGCTGGCGGGATTGATTCCGGTGCTGCTGTATGCGGCGGAGCCTTCGGTGGTGGTGCTGTGGCCGCAGGGCGCGCCGGGATCGGAAGGCAAGGTGGCGGACGTGTCGGTGCGTATCGCCCCGGCCGGAGACCGCGTGGTGAGCAGCGTGCACAAGCCTTCGCTCACGGCGTACCTGCCGGAGAAGCCCACAGGCGCCGCGGTGATTATCGCGCCGGGTGGCGGGCATCGGGAAATCTGGTCGGACCATGAGGGGCACAACATCGCGCGGTGGCTGAGTGAGCGCGGCGTGGCGGGATTTGTGTTGCTGTACCGGCTGGCGCGGGAGAAGGATTCGACGTACACGGTGGAGGGGCATGCCTTCGCCGATACGCAGCGGGCGATCCGGTTGGTGCGTACACGGGCGGCTGAGTTTCGTGTGGATCCCGAGCGCATTGGCGTGATGGGATTTTCGGCGGGCGGGGAACTGGCGGCGCTGGCGGGGAGCCGGTTTGACGCAGCGGCTTCGGGGGATGCGGTGGATGCGGCGAGTGCGAAGCCGGCATTCCAGGCGTTAGTGTATCCGGCAATACCGCGGGACATGAAGTTGTCGAAGGAGACGCCGCCGGCGTTTCTGGTTTGCGGCGAAAATGACCGGCAGAATATTTCGCAAGGGCTGCCGGAACTGTACCTGGCGATGAAGCGCGCGGGTGTCTCGGCGGAACTGCATGTCTACGCGGGCGTGGGCCATGGATTCGGATTGCGGCCTACATTGAAGGGTCCGGTGCGGGAGTGGGTGGCGCGGTTTCATGAGTGGCTGGGTGCGCGCGGATTTCTGGAAGCGCCGAAATAAAACATTGAATCGTTGACTTGTTCGGGGATATGATGGAATTGATGCGGCGGATTCATTACATCCTCGCTCTTCTGTTGGTAACCATCCTTACCGTGGCCGGGCCGTGCCCTGCCTGTCCTACTCCACAAGCCGAGAAATCAGCGCACGATTGCTGCCCGGGAGGCAAAACCACCAAAAAGGCGCCATCGAAGGATGATTGCCCGCTCATCGCTTATTACCTGGACGTTACCAAGCACGGCAAGCACAGCGAAGATCTGATGGCGGTGCTGGCCGAAGCTCCGGCGTTGCGCGCCATGTCGTCGGCACTGCCCGTTGTGGTTGCGCGCGTTGACTCCGGGGGGCGGCAAGATGGGCGCCATGCTTATCTGCTCCACAGCCTTCTGCTGATCTGATTTCCCACCCTTCGTTTCCTATTCCTAACAATTGAAATGCCCACAAGGGGGGATTATGTCCAGGCGACTCCTCACTTGCGCATTGGCATACGTCTGCTCGTTGAGTGGAGAATCCCTCAGCCTGCCGGATGTGATTGCCGAAGCGCTGGATCGCAACCCGGAGGTGCAGGCGGCGCAGAAAAATCTGGAAGCCGCGCGCCAGCGTCCGGATCAGGAAAGTGCATTGCCCGACACGATGCTGTCGGTTGGCTACTCGAGCGCGGGACGGCCGTGGCCGGGGGCGGGACTGGGCCAAATGCCGGTGGCCAACGCCGGTTTCATGGTCACGCAGGAGTTCCCGTTTTTCGGCAAGCGGCGGCTGCGGGGCGACATCGCGCGCAAGGAAGCGCAGGCCGAGTCAGACCAGTATCAGGCTGTGCGCTGGCGGGTGGTTTCGCAGGTGAAAAAGGCGTACTACGAACTGGGGCATACCTACCAGTTGCGAGACGTGCTGCTGCGAAACAAGGAACTGGTGGAGAAGATGCGGAAGGTGGCGGAGATCCGCTACAGCGTGGGGAAGGCGTCGCAGCAGGACGTCTTTCAGATGCAGACGCAGGTTTCGATGCTCGATGTGCGCCTCATCCGGTTGGAGCAAGAGCAACAGCGGAAAGAGGCGGAACTGTTGTCGCTATTGAATCGAGCTCCGACGGAGAAGCTGGGTGTGCCCGTGATGCCTGTGCCGAAGCCGATTGCCGTCACGCTGGAGGCGATGCTGGCGGCGGCCAACGGCAATGCTCCGGCACTCGATCGGGACCGGCGCATGGTGGAGCGGAACCAACTGGCGGTGAATCTGGCGCGCAAGGATTACTATCCGGATTACGCGGTTTCGGCCGGTTACTTCAACATGGGGCGCATGCCGGACATGTACCAGGTACGGGTGGACATCCAATTGCCGACCTCGTTTTTCCGGAAACAGCGGCCCGCGGAAGCAGAGCAGGTGTCGCGTCTGGCGGCGTCGCGGCGCATGTTGGAAGCCACGGCGCAGAGCCTTGCGTTTCGCATCAAAGACGATTACCTGCTGGCGCAAACGTCGATTCGTTTGATGCACGCCTATGAGTTCGCGGTGGTGCCGCAGGCGAGCCTGGCGCTGGAGGCTTCGCTGGCTAGCTATGAGACGGGAGCGGTGGATTTGCTGACGGTGTTGAGCAACCTGCGGACGATCCTGGAATACCAGGAGAATTACCACAACGAGATGATGAGCGCGCACGTGGCAATCGCGCGGCTGGAGGAGTTGACCGGGTTGGTGCTGGAGGAGGTGCAGCCATGAAGGCAGTGCTTGTGGTGGTGCTGATTGCAGCGGCATTCGGGGCCGGATATTTGTTTCGCGGGCGCAGCGCGGGTGGGGCGGCGGAGCGGGGCGAGAAGAAGATTCTGTATTGGTACGACCCGATGCATCCGGCCTACAAGTCCGATAAAGCCGGTATTGCACCGGATTGCGGCATGCAACTGGTTCCCAAATATGCCGAGGAACCCGCGGCGGCGCAGGGTCACGAAGGCCACGCCATGCCGGAGCGCAAAGTGGCTTATTACTATGACCCGCAAGCGCCGGATTACCGTGCCGATAAACCGGGGTTGAATCCGGAAACGGGCAATGATCTGGTGCCTGTGTATGAGGGGGATGCGGCCACGATGCCGGCCGGGACGGTGCAGGTGTCGACGGAGAAGCAGCAACTGATCGGCATTCGCACGGCAGTGGTGGAGATGGGGGAAGGGTCGCGGACGGTGCGCGCGGCGGGGCGCGTGATGGCCGATGAAACCCGGATTGCGCGCGTGAACACGCGGACCGAGGGCTGGATTGAGAAGGTGTTTGTGGATTTCGTGGGCAAGGAAGTGAAGCAGGGGGAGCCGTTGCTGAGCATCTACAGCCCCGATTTGCTGGCCACACAACAGGAGTATTTGCTGGCATTGAAGGCGCAGGATGCGTTGTCGCATAGCCCGCTGGAGAGCACACACGGACAGATGGGTAGCCTGATTGAGGCGTCGCGGCGGCGGCTGGAGTTGTGGAATCTCACCCCGCAGCAGATCGATGAGCTCGCACGCACGCAGAAGCCGGTGCGCAATATCACCGTATATTCGCCGGCATCGGGATATGTGATGGCTCGCAACGCGTTTCCCAATCAGCAGGTGAAACCGGACACGGACCTCTATACGGTGGTGGATCTATCGAAGGTGTGGATCTTCGCGGATGTGTTTGAGAGCGATTTGCCGCTGGTGCGCATGGGCTCGCATGCGCGGCTGACGGCGGCATCGATGCCGGGGCACACGTTGCATGGGCGCGTGACATACATACAGCCGCAAGTGCAGGCGGAGACGCGCACGGTGCAGGTGCGGCTGGAAGCGGAGAATCCACGAGTACAACTGAAGCCGGAAATGTTTGTGGATGTGGAGTTCGCCGTCGGGGGCGGCCGGCGGCTGATGGTTCCGGTGGATGCGGTGCTCGATACGGGGACGAAGCAGACGGTGTTTCTCGACCGCGGGAATGGGTTCTTCGAACCGCGGCGGGTCACGATCGGGGAGCGTTATGACGGGCGCGTGGAGATTCTCTCCGGGCTGAAGGCGGGGGAGCGGATCGTGGTGAGCGGGAATTTCCTGCTCGACTCCGAGAGCCAATTGCAGTCGGCGGCAACGGGGGGAGGAGGCCACCAGCATGATTGACCGGATCATCGAGTTTTCGGCGCGCAATCCGCTGCTGGTGATTCTGTTGATCGCGGCCGGCGTGTTCGGCGGCGTGTGGTCGATGCAGCACGTTCCACTCGATGCCATTCCCGATCTCAGCGATACACAAGTCATCATCTATTCGCGCTGGGACCGGAGTCCGGACATTGTTGAGGATCAGGTGACGTACCCGATTGTCACGGCCATGCTGGGCGCGCCGAAGGTAAAGGATGTGCGCGGATTTTCGGATTTCGGATTTTCGTTTGTGTACGTGATCTTTGAGGAGGGGGCGGATATCTACTGGGCGCGGTCGCGCACGTTGGAATATTTGTCGGCGGTGCTGCCGCGGTTGCCGCAGGGGGTGAAGACGGAACTCGGACCCGACGCGACGGGACTGGGCTGGGTGTTTCAGTACGCGCTGGTGGACCCGACGCATACGCACTCGCTGGCCGATTTGCGGTCGTATCAGGATTGGTATCTGCGCTACTACCTGAAGGCGGTGCCGGGTGTTGCCGAGGTCGCGCCGATTGGCGGATTCGTGCGGCAGTACCAGGTGCAGGTGGATCCGCGGCGCATGCAGACGCACAATGTTTCGATCAACAAGGTGGTGGAAGCGGTGCGGGCAGGGAACAACGATGTCGGCGGGAGGCTGATTGAGTTTTCGGGCGCGGAGTATATGGTGCGCGGGCGCGGGTACGCGAAGTCGCCGGATGATCTGGCGAACATCGTGTTGGCGACGGGGCCTGGAGGGGTTCCTGTGCGCGTGCGGGATATCGGGACAGTGACGCTGGGGCCGGATCTGCGGCGCGGCGTGAGCGATCTGGACGGCGAGGGCGAAGCGGTTTCGGGAATCGTGGTGATGCGGCAGGGGGAGAACGCGCTGCAGGTGATCGACCGTGTGAAGGCCAAGCTGAAGGAGATTGAGCCGGGCTTGCCAAAGGGGGTGAAGATTGTCACCACGTATGACCGCTCGGATCTGATTCTGCGGTCGATCGACAATTTGAAAACGACGCTGCTGGAAGAACTGGTGGTGGTGTCGGTGGTGATCTTCATTTTTCTGTGGCACATTCCGTCGGCTGCGATTCCGGTGGTGACGATTCCCATTGCGGTGATTCTCTCCTTCATCCCGATGCAGATGATGGGGCTGACTTCGAACATCATGTCGCTGGGTGGGATTGCGATCGCCATCGGGGCGATGGTGGATGCGGCGATTGTGGTGGTGGAGCAGACGCACAAGAAGCTGGAGGAATGGGAGCGCGGGGGGCGTGTTGGGGACTATCACCGTGTGGTGATCGATGCCGTGAAGGAAGTGGGCGGACCGAGCTTTTTCACGTTGCTGGTGATTGCCGTGGCGTTTCTGCCGGTGCTGGCGCTGGAGGCGCAGGAAGGCCGGTTGTTCAAGCCGCTGGCTTACACGAAGAATCTTTCGATGATTGTGGCGGCGGTGCTGGCGATCACACTGGATCCGGCACTGCGGATCCTGTTCACGCACCGCGAGCGGTTTTCGTTCCGGCCGCGCTGGCTTGCGTCGCTGGCAAGTTCGGTGTTCATTGGAACGATTCATTCCGAAGAGACGCACCCCATCAGCCGGATTCTGATTCGGATCTACGATCCGGTGTGCCGGTTTTCGCTGCGTTGGAAATGGGGCGTGATTGCGGCGGCGGTGGCCGCGGTGGCTCTGACGGTGCCGGTGTATCAGAAGCTGGGTTCGGAATTCATGCCGCCGCTCGATGAGGGCTCGCTGCTGTACATGCCTTCGACGCTGCCTGGCATTTCGCTGACCGAGGCGAAGCGGTTGA
Source organism: uncultured Acidobacteriota bacterium (assembly GCA_937952345.1). Classification (GTDB taxonomy): domain Bacteria; phylum Acidobacteriota; class Terriglobia; order Bryobacterales; family Bryobacteraceae; genus CADEFT01. Next base: position 2,481 of record CALFYN010000565.1, on the reverse strand, counting down.
TGCAGGTGCAGGATCGCATTCTGAAGCGTTTTCCCGAAGTTGAGTTAGTGATGGGCAAGGCGGGACGGGCGGAGACGCCGACAGATCCCGCGCCGCTCTCGATGATGGAAACCGTGATTCTGCTGAAGCCACACGAGCAGTGGCGCAAGGTGGATACATGGTGGTCGGCACGCGCGCCGGAGTGGATGAAACCGGTGCTGCGCCGCATCACGCCGGATCACATTTCGACAGAAGCGCTGGTGAACGAAATGAATGAGGCGTTGACGATGCCGGGTGTCAGCAACGCCTGGACGATGCCGATCAAGAACCGCATCGATATGCTGACCACGGGCATTCGAACGCCGGTGGGGATCAAAGTGTATGGGGCGGATTTGCAGCGCATCGAACAACTCGGGACGCAGATTGAGGCGGCGCTGAAGCCTGTGCGCGGCACGCGCAGCATCTTTGCGGAACGGACGGGCGGCGGCTATTTTCTCGACTTGGATTGGGACCGCGAGAAGCTGGCGCGCTACGGGCTGTCGATCGACGATGCGCAGATGGTGGTGATGAGCGCCATTGGCGGCGACACCGTCACCACGACCGTGGAAGGACGCGAACGATATCCGGTGAACGTTCGCTACTACCAGGACTATCGCACGCAACTGGACGCCATCGGGCGGGTGCTGGTGCCGGTGATGGACGGGCGGCAGCAGATTCCCGTGTCGCAGCTTGCCTCCATCCGGATGGCCAGCGGCCCGGCCATGCTGCGGAATGAAAACGGCATGTTGAACGGATATGTTTACGTGGATGTGGACGGCCGCGATGTGGGCAGCTACGTGCAAGAAGCAAAGCAGACCCTGCGAGAAAAGGTTCCTCTGCCCGCCGGTTATTCTCTGGTTTGGAGCGGGCAATACGAGGCGATGGAGCGGGTGAAGGACAAGCTGATGATCGTGGTTCCGGTGACTTTGTTTCTCATCATCGTGTTGCTGTACCTGAACACGAAGTCACTGGTGAAGACATCGATTATTTTGCTGGCTGTTCCTTTTTCGGCGGTGGGGGCGATCTGGCTGCTGTATGCGCTTGGATACAACATGAGCATCGGGGTGTGGGTGGGGCTGATCGCGCTATTGGGTGTGGACGCGGGCACGGGAGTGTTTATGTTGCTGTACCTGGAACTGGCTTATGAGGAGGCGAAGAAGGCGGGACGTCTGCGCTCGCTTAAAGAGTTGCAGGAAGCGATTCTGCACGGCGCGGTGAAACGCATCCGGCCGAAGTTCATGACGGTGGCGACGATGTTCATCGGGCTGGCGCCGATCATGTGGTCGACGGGAGCGGGGGCGGATGTGATGAAGCGCATCGCCGCTCCGATGGTGGGTGGGATTCTCACATCGTTTCTGTTGGAGCTGGTGGTATACCCGGCAATCTACGAGGTTTGGAAATGGCATTCGGAAGTCAAAAAACAATTGGCCTGATTCTTGTTTTTACGGCGGCATGCGTGGCTTCGGCGGAGACGCTGCGCTGGGACGTGCGTCATGTGTCGGCATCGCGGAAGCTGATCGGCAAAACGCGTCTGGGCACGCTGGAATTCGGGGAAGAGGGACTGATCTTCCAGGAGACGGGGAAGAGCAAGAAGCCGATGCGGCTGAACGTTCCCTACCGGGAGGTGCAGCAACTCACGCTTGCTCCGGAGCGCGTGCAATTGCGGCTTTACGAGGACAGTTCCCTGTGGAAACTGGGGGCGGACAAGGTGTTCACCTTTGACCGGCCGAAACCGGGCGGCTTCGACGCGCTGGATGCGTTTCTGCGGCCGCGCCTGGAACAGCGGCTGGCAAGCGCGGTGCCGCACAAACCCGCCAGTGAGCCACTGTGGTCGCTTGCGGTGAAACACCACCGCGGCATACAGGGCTCGCAAGGAACACTGCGGGCCGGCAAGGACTGGATCAGCTACAGCACGGAAGCCAAGGGCGATTCGCGCTTCTGGCGTTTTGAGGACATCGAGAACGTCAGCAGCACCTCGCCTTTCGAGCTGATCGTCACCACGTACGAGCGGTCACGATACCACCACGGCGGATTCAAGACATTTCGATTTCAGTTGAAGGAGCGGCTGAGCGAAGAACGCTACGAACAACTGTGGAAAGCCCTGGAGAGGGGCAGGCAGAGCAATATTCTCGAACAATACACGAGCAAAGGGAATTAAACATGAAACATGTCATTCTTTTGATGGTGCTGGCCACAATGGCCTTTGGCGGATCATTCACGGGAGTGATCACGGACACGATGTGCGTGGATGACCACGCTTCGATGAAGATGGGATCGGACCCGGAATGTGTCAAGGCCTGTGTGCGGACGCACGGCAGCAGGTACGCGCTGCTGGTTGGCAAGCAGGTGTATAAACTGAGCGACCAGGAAACCCCGGCAACATACGCGGGTCAAAAGGTGAAGGTGACCGGAACGCTCTACGAGAAGACGGGCATCATCAAGGTGGAGTCTATCGAAGCGGTG
>CALFYN010000564.1 GCA_937952345.1 uncultured Acidobacteriota bacterium | reverse complement strand
ACACGAGAGATGGGCTTTGATTCTGGACGGTACAACGCTGCCAGCCTATGACAAGCCTCGCGAGACGGCATGGCGGCACTGGGCCGTCGGGCTGGCGCATGCGGCAAAGGGCGATGCGGCAAAAGCAGCCAAAGCGCTGGCGATGATGGACGATACGATGGACGTATATCAGGACAAGGTAAAGCAGGCAGTGCCGGCGGAGCTGCGTGTGGCGAAGCAGGAACTGGCTGCGCACATCTTGGCGGCGCGAAAGAAGACGGCGCAGGCGTTAGCGCGACTGGAGAAAGTGGCGGCTCGCGAACGCACGCTGGTGTATAGCGAACCGCCGTTTTATCCGCGCCCGGTGAATGAAGCGCTGGCTGCTTTGGCGATGAAGGCCGGCAAGCCTGAGGTAGCCGAGAAGGCGTGGCGTGGAGCGCTGGAGCAGTTTCCCGACAGTTCGAGGGCGAACGCGGGGCTGAAGCAACTCCACAGCCAGGTTTCAACGGGCGGCGGCCAGTAGCTTACGGACGTGCTTCCAGCACGAGGTTGAACGGCGTCTCAGCAGCTTTGCGGAAGCGGGAGAATCCGCCGCCCGTGATGATGTTCCGGAGGCGCGTTTCACCGGCCTGCGCTCCGAGAGCCACACCTACTTCCTGCGCCATGGCGCAAGGAGTGCAGATCATGGTGGAACCGGAGTAGTAGGCACGGCCGACGGGGTTCAGATTGTCCTCCACTCGGTCATTGGCGAAGGGTTCGACGATCATCCATGTGCCATCGTTGCGCAGCGACTGGAGGGCGTGGGCGGCGGCCCCTTGCGGATCACCCATGTCGTGGAGTGCATCAAAGGTGGCGACGAAATCGTATGTTCCGGGATAGGATTTCGCTGAAGTGACTTCGAAGCGAGTCCGGTCCGCGACGCCGGCCGCTTTCGCGCGCTCACGCGCGGCGGCGATGGAAGCTTCATGGTAGTCGAAGCCGAAGAAGCGGGATTTCGGGTAGGCTTGCGCCATGAGGATGGTGGATGCGCCATGGCCGCAGGCCACATCGGCAACGTCGATACCGCGATGCAGTTTCTCTTCGACACCTTCTAGTGCGGGGATCCACTGAGTGGTGAGATTGGCTACATAGCCGGCGCGGAAGAATCGCTCCATACCGTGAAACAGCGCGTGGTCGTGCTGATGGTAACTGATGCCTTCGCCGGTGCGAAAGGCGTTCTCGAGAGTGGGCTGGATTTTGACCGCGGCAAGCGCTGTCTGGAACGCGCCGATGAGGAACACGGGGCTATCGGGGTTGGCGAGCATCATGGCCTGCTCAGGTGTCATGCGATAGCGGTGCGTGACGGCGTCGTAGACGATGTAGCCGCTTGCACTCTGGGCGTTGAGCCACTCACGCACGTATCGTTCGTTGGTGTTCGTTCTGGCGGCCAGTTCCTTGGAAGTTACAGGCTCGCCGTTTCCCATCGCCTGATACAAGCCCAGTTTGTCGCCGATGAGGACGAGTGGCGCATGCATGGTGGCGCCGAAATCGACGATCGCTTTTCCTAACAATTCCTGTAGTTTTTGTTCGTTGATGGTTGTTTGCAAAACGAAAGCTCCTTATCCTGTGTCGCGAATTCAAGGCGAGAAGTGGATCACCACGCTGAAAGCTCGAGCCGTTGTACGATGGCCTTACAGAGTCAATGTCGCGATTCGTCCTTCTCTCACTTCTGCTGGCCTTCTCTTTGCGTGGCGAGGAGTGGGAGGAGTGCCGCTCCGGGCCCTTTGAAGTGTGGACGAACGCGAGCGAGAAAGATGCGAGACAGCTTTTGGTCAGGCTGGAGCAGGTGCGGCACATGGTAGGGGTTTACCTGGGGAAGAGCGATCCCGTTTCGTTGTGGACGATTCGTGTGCTGGTGCGAAAGGGGAAGAACACGCCGGCAACGGATTGGACACTGGGACGCGACGCGTGGATCTCTCAGCTTCCGGAGAATGCTGTTCCATCGGCAGACTGGATGAAGGATGTGGCGCGAATGCTGATGGAATCGAACGCGCGCCGCTTGCCCGTCTATTGGGAGCAGGGGCTGCTGACGTTTCTCTCCACGCTGGATGCGAAGGGGCCGCGGATTACGCTGGGCGCTCCTCCCGTGGCCACACAACGGACAATGGATTGGGCTCGGGTGCATTACCTGGCGACGAATGAGGAATATACGACGCGCTTTCGCGTCTTGATGAACAATCTGCAGCAGGGCGCGGATGAGGATGTCGGGTATCGTAACGCGATCGGAAAGACAAAGGCGGAACTGGAGAAGACGATCGCCGCGTATCATGCCGCCGGCCAATTCGCTTCGGTGGAAGTGAGTGGGCGAGCGATCTCGGAGCGGGATTTCTATACACGGCCGATTGAAGCGCCTCGGGCAGCGGCGGCACTGGAAGACGCGTCCGGGACGTTCCAGTTGGACAAGCAGCCGCTCGAATGGTTTCGGAAGACGATCGCCGAAGGAACGGCGAGCGCCCGTGTTTATTTGGAGTACGGGAAGCGGCTGACCGATGCAAAGGCAAAGCAGGAGGCGTTTGTCGAGGCGGCGAAGAAGAATCCGCGCTGGGCGCAGCCGTATGTGGAACTGGCGAATCTGGAGAAGACGCCGGAGCGCGTGGCGTTCTATCTGAAAAGCGCCGCGCCATTGGATGTGCGGAATAGCAAATTGTGGCAGCGACTGGCGGAGGCGCAGTTGGATGCGAAGCAGTTTCCCGAGGCGTCGCGCTCTTGGTTTTCGGCGGAACTGGCGGCGGCGAGCATAGAGGAGCGCGACGCGATTCGCAAGGCGCGGCGCGATTTTGAGGCAGAACGTGGACGGCGTGAAGATGAAGAGAGGCGGCGCATCGCCGATGAAAGGCAGCGCGAGTTGGACCGGTTGCGCGAAGAGGCGTTGAATAAGGTGCGTGAAGCGGAGGCGCGCGCCAATAAGGGGCAAGCACCGATGGCGTCGGGTGCGAAGGTGGAAGAGTGGTGGGATGACAAGACGCCGTCGAAAAAGATCAGCGGGCAATTGCAGAAGGTGGACTGCATGGGGAAGATGGCGCGGGTGTGGATTGTGCCGCAGGGCGGAAAGCCCGTGCCACTGTTGATTCGCGATGCCGGGCAAGTGGTGATTGTGGGCGGCGGCGAGGCAGCTTTCGGATGCGGTGTGCAGAATCCCGCGCGTCAGGCAACAGTAGAATACAAGCCACGCGTTGACACCAAGCAGAATTCGCAAGGTGATGTTACGCTGATCGAGTTCCGTTGATATGAACCCGGTCACCGCACGCTGGCTGGCACTCTGTGTGTTCACGCTGTACACAACGCTCAATTACCTGGATCGGCAGACGCTGGCGGCGCTGACTCCGCAATTGCGTGGGGAGTTCGGGCTTTCGAATGAGGACATCGGATGGCTGCATTCCGCCTTCTACGCGGTGTATGCAGTGTGCGCGCCGTTTGCGGGATGGTGGATCGACAAGGCCGGGTTGACGGTGGGTGCGTCGATGACGATCGTGCTGTGGTCGCTGGCGGCGACGGCTACAGGCTGGGTGGAGAGTTTCCAAGGGTTGGTGGTCTGCCGGTTGTTGTTGGGCGCGGCGGAGGCGGGCGGGATTCCGGCGTTTGGCAAGGCGGCGGCGATGTATCTGCCGCCTTCAGAACGTGCGCTGGGGTTGGGTGTGAATCAACTCGGATTGAGTGGGGGCAGCATGCTGGCACCACTGCTGGCGGGGTGGATTGCCGCGACCTACGGATGGCGGGCGGCCTTTATGGCCGTCGGCGTGGCCGGTTTTTTCTGGGTGCCGCTGTGGCATGCAGTGCAGAGGAAGGCCACACCGATAGGGCCATCGGTTCCGGCGGCGCTGTTGGCTAGACCCGGCGCGATGTTGCGGGATGGGCGATTGTGGGCACTGATTGCGGCGAATGTTCTGGTAATGACGGTGTACAGTCTCTGGACGAATTGGACAACGGTGTTCCTGGTGCAAAGTTACGGACTGTCGCAGTGGGAGTCGAATCAGCGTTACGCGTGGATTCCGCCCCTGTGCGCGGCGTGTGGCGGGATTTTCGGCGGGTGGCTTTCGATGCGCTGGATCCGTGCGGGTGTCGGTGTGCTGGCGGCGCGGGGGCGAGTGATTCTGATGGGGAGCGTGGCCCTGTTGCTGACGATTGCGGTGCCGTATATGCCGAATCCGATGCTGGCGACGGCGATGGTTTCAGTGAGCTTTTTCTGTTCAGTGGCGGTGAGTGCCAATCTTTACGCTCTGCCGCATGATCTGTTTGGGCCGGAGCGAACAGCGTTTGCCGTTGCGGGGATTACGTTCGGCTACGGATTGATGCTGGTCTTGTATTCGCCGTGGGTGGGCCGGCTGGTGGATCGCTATGGATTCGTGCCGGTGTGTCAGATCTCGGCGTTTCTTCCGCTGCTTGGGTGGCTGGTGTTGCGTCTGACGACGCTGCGGAAGGCGGAGGCGGCGTGAAACAACAAATCAAGTCGGTATTGTTTCGGCTGCTGGGGAAAGATCCGGAGGCTGTAGTGGTGAGCTTCGCCACGGGTCCGGAAGAGCAGGTGCGCCGCATGGTGGAGGAGACACGGCGGATGATTCCGGACCGGCGACACTTTCTTGTTGGGGCGGATTTCTCCATTGCCGGAGTTCAGGCGATTTCTCTTGTGGAGCTGCGCCGGTACCGGATCGGAATGGCGGCGGTGTATTTCGATGGAGATGGCAGCTATGCCGCGCTTCGGCGGAAGGCGTTTTTGGCGGCTCCGGGGAAAGTTCTGGCGTTCAATGCTCAGTTGGAGTCGCATCATCTGCAACTGCGTACCTGGCTGGCGTCGTTCCTGTTCTGGCGGGGTGTCCCGTTGGATCGGATCTATCTAAGGCCCAGGTGGCTCGGCTTTCTGACACATGACCGGACGGTGGTGCCGGATGATGCTGTTGTTCTGGAGGGCCGCGCTCCACGGAGGGGGCGGCGGCGTGTCGGCGTGCTGACACCGTTTTCACCCTATCCGCTTTCGCATGGAGGCGCGGTGCGGCTGTTTGCGCTGCTTCGGGAGATGGCGCTGGATTTCGACGTCTACCTGTTTGCGTTTCGAGAGGGTGAGAAAGCTGAGGATCTGCGGCCGTTGACAGAGTTCTGCACGGCGGTGTGTATGGTTTCGAAGCCGCGCTACCGTGCGCCGCGCTGGGCGTCGTTGCTGCCCGCGGAGGTGTGCGAGTACGAGTCGGCGCCGATGCGGGAATTGATACGAGCACAACGGAAACAGAATCACATCGATTTGTTTCAAGTGGAATTTACGCAACTGGCGCGGTACACGGGGGACGTGCTGGTGGAGCACGACGTCACCTACGATCTATACACGCAGCTTCACAGCAAGAGGCGGACGCTATCGTCGTGGTGGGATCTGTGGCGCTGGAAGCGCTTTGAGACGGCGGCTGTCGGACGGTACCGGCGCGTGGTGACGATGTCGGAGAAGGATGCTGCAATGCTTGGCGTATCGCATGCGCGCGTGATCCCGAATGGCGTGGATCTGTCGCGGTTCCGGCCTTCGTCCGAGCGTCATGGATGCAGGTTACTGTTCATTGGGTCATTCCGGCATTTCCCCAACGTGATGGCGTACCGGTTTGTGATGGAGGAGGTGTGGCCAAGGCTACAGGCGGCGATGCCCGAGATCAGTATGACCGTGGTGGCGGGGCCGAATCCGGAGTTGTTTTATCCCCTGGCTCGGACCGCGCAGGGTGTGGAGTTGAAGGCTTTTGTGGCCGATGTGCGGCCGTTGTATGAAGAGGCGAATATTGTGCTGGTGCCGACGCTGGTTTCCGCTGGAACCAACGTAAAGGTGCTGGAGGCGATGGCGATGGAGCGGGCGATTGTCTCGACAACGTCTGGTTGCGGAGGCATTCCGGTGGAAAACGGGATCCACGTTCTGATTGCCGATGGGGCGGATGCATTCGCCCGTGCGATTCTGCGACTGGCGTCGGACTACTCTTTGCGCCGGCAACTGGCGCAGAATGCGCGTGGGCTTGTGGAGCGGCAATTCGATTGGAGTACACTCGGGCAAATGCAGCGGGAACTGTTGTCGGAGATTCTGCCGGATCGCATTACGGTGCGCAGTGGGACGCTGGCGGATGTGGCTCGCGTTCGGGAGATTCAGTTGGAGGCGCTGCCAGGTTCGCGCTGGGATCCGGACAACTACCTGCAACATGAGTTCTATGTTGGTGTGATCGACGGGGAGATCGCCGGATTCCTGGTAGCTCGCAAGACGGCTCCGGACGAGCGGGAAATTCTCAACGTGGCGGTTGCGGCGAATTACCGGCGGCTTGGTATAGCGGAACGACTGCTGCAAGCGCTGATTCGCAGTGGAGCCCCAGGTGAGGTATTCCTGGAGGTGAGGTTGTCGAATCACGAGGCGCAACGGGTGTACGAACGCGCGGGCTTTCAATATGCGGGAATTCGCAAGAATTACTACGAAGACCCGATTGAAGATGCAGTGATTATGAAAATACAAGTGAGCACAGCTCACTCTTTCCAGAACAGTTCGGCATCGGAGCGGCGCACGTAGTTGGCATCGACGGACAGGGGATCCGACCAGGGCATGTTTTCCGCGATGACGCCGATGGCTCCGGCCAGCGCACGTGGGGCTGGGGTGATGATGTGGCCCATGAGGGCAGTGCGAAATACGTCCGGGGTTTGCGTGACGATTTCCGTTACGGCTTCGGGCAGGCTTGCCAGGAACGCCTGTAGAGTTGAGACCGTTTCTTTTCCGTGGAGATCGCCCACTGCGCTGTAGACGGCTGCGTAGATTTCGCCACGTCGTGCGTCGAGGATGGCGGCGCGCAGATGTGTTGTGCCGTAGGATGCGATGGCGCGGAGGTTGCTGA
>CALFYN010000563.1 GCA_937952345.1 uncultured Acidobacteriota bacterium | reverse complement strand
AATTTCCCGCTGCTCGCGTGCGGCGATGTCGGCTCCGATGGCCTCCGCCGTGCGCTCCACCGATTTGGCGGTCACATCTAATCCGGCCAGAACCTTCATCTGCTCCCGGCCGCGATCAAAAGGCCCCTGCTGGCCCACGATCGCATCCATGCGGCGTATTCCGGGTGAGCAGTCGCGGTTTTCGACATCCAGTTGGCGATCCACGGGAAACTGGCCGTTGTGACATCGCGAGCAGAGATACCAGGGGCGTGTTAGCTCCACTTCACCCAGAGCGGTGAGAATGCGCCGCGAGCGCAGTTCGCGGTAGTGCGCCTGACTGCCGCATGGACAGGGAATGGTGCGCTCATCGGCGGCAGGCTCGGGGAACTGCAACAACTGACTGAGGGCCGCTGCGCCGGCCTGATGCAAGGTGGCACGGAAGGCCATCTCCACCGCCTCCAGATCCAACTCGCCGGTCTGCTTGCGTTCGGCGAAGATGCGGCCTAGCAACGTAGTTACTTCGCGCGCGATCTCAGCGTGGATTGCCTCGGCCGTTTTTTTTCCTCTGGCGCCAACAGGTCCTCGACTGGGCGCGACTGACAGATCTTCTCATTGACCTCAAGCAGATCCTGGCTGAGATCTCGGAATCGATGATACTCGGCGACTTCGCGCTCGGCTTTGCGCAAGGCGGCCGGAGTGGCAAAGGTCTCTGTCACCGTCTTGCCGCTCACCTTGCGGGTGAGTCGATAAAACGGGCCGTGACCGGGATCGTCCTTCTGGTGGCAGTGGCAGCGCGGGTTGCCGCAGCGGCCACCGGTTGTGCTGATAGAGCCTGAGCGCATATCTCCCAACTGCGAGATCTGCCGCTGAATGGCGGCGCGGTGGGCCTCCAAGGTGGGCAAAGAGTAGGACATGGACAAGCCTCCTATACCTAGCGTATACATACGCTAGGTTTTGTGCCACAAAAAAAGAAAACCCGCATGGATAAACTTCCATGTCGCGCACCCGGTCCTTGGACCGCGGTTGAACCCCTCACGCCCGCATGCTAAGATAAATAGTTCAGACGGGCCGAAAAGCCTCGCTCACTCGAAACCCCTATAGCAATGGAAGCCACGTTAAACGCGCTCGGTGGAATACTGCTGAACGCCATCCCGACATTCCTGCTCTTTCTCCTGCTCCATTTTTATCTCAAATCCGTGTTCTTCGGACCCATGGAGAAAGTGCTTCACGAGCGTGATGAGGCCACCGCCGGAGCCCGCCGCAAAGCTCAGGAGAGCTTGTCGAAGGCCGAAGAGAAGTCTCGTCAATATGAAGAGACTTTGCGAAACGCTCGCACCGAGATTTATAAGGAACAGGAAGAGCAACGCAAAGCGTGGCAGGCCGAACAGGCCGCGCAGATTGCCGACGCTGCCGCAAAATCCAAGGCCGCACTTTCAGCCGCTCGTCAACAACTCGCCGATGAAACCGCCGCCGCACGGCAGGTGCTCGAAGGCGAAACCCGCGAGCTCGCTACAAAGATCGCCTCGCAGGTTCTCGAAGGGAGGGCTGCCTGATGCGCCGGCTCCTTTGGATTGCCTTGCTCGCCACTTCCCTAATGGCCGCCGAGGAAGGTCATGGCGGCGGACATGCCGAACCCAGCATCCTTTGGAAATGGGCCAACTTCCTGCTTCTCGGTGGCGCACTCGGGTTTCTCATCAGTAAACACGCCCCTGCCTTTTTCAAGGACCGGACCGATCAGATTCAATCCGGTCTCAACGAAGCCCGCAAGCTTCGCGCGGAATCAGAAGCTCGTGTCACTGAAATCGAGAAGCGCGTTGCCTCCCTCGAAACGGATCTCAAGCAGTTGCGTGAGAACGCCCGTAAGGAAATGGCTTCCGAGGGAGATCGCATCCGGCAGGAAACGACACGCGCCATCGCCAAAATTCAGGCCCACGCCGAAATGGAAATCGCTTCCGCGGCCAAATTGGCCCGCCAGGAACTGAAATCCTACTCCGCGGACTTGGCTGTTCAGTTGGCCACCCGCCAGATCCGCGATCGCCTGACTCCCAACACCCAGGATCAGCTCGTGGATAACTTCGTGAAACAGCTTCAAACGCAAAAGGTGGCCCAGTAAGCCGATGTCATTAGCCGTCTCGAACCGTTACGCCAACGCCTTGGTGGACGTGGTGATTGGCTCAAAGGGCGCCGTACAACCCGAGCAGGTCGTGGACCAACTCCAGGCCCTCGAAGTGGCCATGCAGTCCTCCGCCGACCTTCGCAACGTCCTGCTCTCGCCTGCCGTTACCCTCGCCCAGAAGAACAAAGTGATGGGCAAAATCTGTGAGCGGTTAGGCATGCACCGCCTTGTTCGCAATTTCGTGTTCCTCGTGGTGCGCAATCGCAGGGCTCACCTGTTTCCCCAAATGCGTGCCGCTTTTGAACGTGGCCTGGACGCCCGCATGGGCGTCGTCAAAGCCGACATTTCCAGCGCGGCTGAGCTGAAGGATGGCGCTCGCGCCGGCCTCGAAGCCCAGCTCGCACGCCTCACTGGCAAGCGTGTTCGCGCTCAATATTCCGTTGACCCCGCCCTCCTCGGTGGTGCGGTGGCGCGAATCGGTTCAACCATTTTCGACGGCTCTGTGCGCGGGCAACTGTATACCCTGCGGCGCAAGCTCTCCGCCGGCGTTTGACGCCACTGCGTTCCGCGGCGGATGGAAGGATAAGTTTATGGCTCAAATTAGAGCGGATGAAATTACGCGGCTCCTCCGTGAGGAGATCGAAAACTTCGAAAAGGCAATTAGCGTTGCCGAAACCGGGTCTGTGATTTCCGTGGGCGACGGTATCGCCCGCGTCCATGGCCTGGAAAACGTCATGTACGGCGAGCTCGTCGAGTTGCCCCACGGCGTCACCGGCCTCGCCATGAACCTGGAAGAAGACCAGGTCGGCGTCGTGCTCTTCGGCGATTCGGAAAAGATCCGCGAAGGTGATGAAGTCCGCCGCACCAATCGCATCATGTCCGTCCCCGTCGGCCCCGGCTTGGTCGGCCGCGTCGTCGACGCCCTCGGCAATCCCATCGACGGCAAAGGGCCCATCGACGCCGCCGAGTACTTCCCCGTGGAACGCATCGCTCCCGGCGTCGTCGAGCGCAGCCCCGTCAAAGAGCCTCTCCAAACCGGCATCAAAGCCATCGACGGCATGGTCCCCATCGGCCGCGGTCAGCGTGAGCTGATCATCGGCGACCGCCAGACCGGAAAAACCACCGTCGCCCTCGACACCATCATTAATCAGAAGGGCGGCGACGTGATCTGTGTCTACGTCGCCATCGGCCAGAAGCGCTCTACCGTTGCCCAGGTGGTGAAATCGCTCGAGGAAAACGGCGCCATGGACTATACCATCGTCGTCGCCGCCACTGCCTCCGATCCAGCCCCCATGCAGTACCTGGCGCCCTACTCCGGCTGCGCCATGGGCGAATACTTCCGTGACCGCGGCCAGCACGCCCTCTGCATCTACGACGATCTTTCCAAGCAAGCCGCCGCCTATCGCGAAATCTCGTTGCTGCTGCGCCGTCCTCCAGGCCGCGAAGCCTTCCCCGGCGACGTGTTCTACCTCCACAGCCGCTTGCTCGAACGTGCCGCGAAACTCAAGACTGGCGGTTCTTTGACGGCGCTGCCCTTCATCGAAACGCAGGCCGGCGACGTTTCCGCCTACATTCCCACCAACGTCATTTCCATCACCGACGGGCAGATCTTCCTCGAAGCGGACCTGTTCAACTCCAACGTCCGCCCCGCCATTAACGTCGGTATCTCCGTCAGCCGCGTCGGCGGCAGCGCCCAGATCAAGGCCATGCGCAAGGTGGCCGGTACGCTCCGTCTCGAACTCGCCCAGTATCGCGCTCTCGCCGCATTTGCTCAGTTCGGCAGTGAGCTCGACAAAGCCTCGCAGCAGCAGTTGAATCGCGGTGCGCGCCTCGTGGAGATTCTCAAACAGGGTCAGTTCGCTCCGATTCCCGTCGAAAAGCAGGTGCTCATCCTCTACGCCGGAACGAACGGCTATCTCGACGACCTTCCGGTGGACCGCTGCCGCAAATTCGAAGAAGAGTTGTACCGCTTCGTCGAAAATGCCCATCCCCAACTGTTCATCGATCTCAAGGCGAAGAAGGATATTGACGACGCGCTCAAGGGCCAGATCACTTCCGTGCTCACCGAATTCAAACAGCGCTTCACTTCCAATAAGGCCTAAGCCATGCCGAGCTTAATCGACTTACGCCGGCGCATTCGCTCGGTCAAAAACACGCAGCAGATCACCAAGGCCATGAAAATGGTGGCCGCGGCGAAACTGCGCCGTGCCCAGGAGCGTGTGCTCGCCTCGCGCCCCTTCTCCCAGAGTTATGAAAAACTCCTGGCGAACGTGGTGAGCGCGGCGGCCGGCGATGAGTCGGTGTCCAGCCATCCCCTCCTTGCCGTGCGCCCCGAAAAGCGCATTCAAGTCATCCTCATGACATCGGACCGCGGTCTCGCCGGTGCTTTCAATTCCAACCTCATCAAGGGTGCCCAGAACTTCATCGCCGAGAACGCCGGAAACAGTATCCAGATCGAAACAGTCGGCCGCAAAGGCCGTGACTTCTTCCGCCGCCGCAATGCCAATATCTCCGGCGAGCATGTCGGGATCTTCGACAAGTCCCTCTTCGCCGACGCCGACCGCATCGCCAAAGCCGCCATGGAACGCTATTCCAGCGAGGAAGTCGATGCCGTCTACCTCGTCTACAACGAGTTCCGCAGCGTCATGAGCCAGAAGCTCAGCGTGAAGAAGATTCTTCCCGTCCCCGTCCCCGAAGGACGCGAAACATCGGATTACATTTTCGAGCAGCCCGCCGGCGAGCTGCTGGGCAGCCTGCTGCCGAATTACGTCGGAATCATGATCTATGCCGCGGTGCTTGAGTCCGCCGCGGCCGAACATGCGGCTCGCATGGTTGCTATGGACGCGGCGTCCACCAACGCCGCCAAGGTGATCGATCAGCTCACCCTCTACCTCAACCGCGTCCGCCAGGCCAGCATTACTAGAGAAATTATCGAAGTCGTGAGCGGCGCCGCAGCGTTGGACTAGCCGCAACCCGAGCAAGGAAGCACAATGACCACCACCGAAGTCATCGGCAAAGTTATTCAGGTCGCCGGACCCGCCATCGACCTGCAGTTCGAAGAGAGCACGATGCCCGTCATCCGCACGGCCATCCGCATCACGAGCGAAGGGTTCGATGTGCCCGAGCCCATCGATATCATCGCCGAAGTCGCGCAGCACATCGGCGAGGGGCGCGTCCGCGCCATTGCCCTCCAGCCCACCGAAGGCTTGGTCCGCGGCATGAAGGCCATCAGCCTCAATGCCCCCGTGAGCGTCCCCGTCGGCAAGGAAGTCCTCGGCCGCGTTCTCAACGTCATCGGCCAGCCCGTCGACAAGATGGGTCCCGTTCACGCTTCCAAGTTCTACCCCATTCACCGCCACGCACCTACTTTCGAAGAACAATCCACCGAACTCCAGATGTTCGAAACCGGCATCAAGGTCATCGATCTCCTC
>CALFYN010000562.1 GCA_937952345.1 uncultured Acidobacteriota bacterium | reverse complement strand
CCACCGGGGAAGCGGATGATGCCACCCAGGCGTACTGTTTCCGTTTTCACGTCACGAACGTCCCGGAGAAGCGCATCGCCATCGAGAAGCCCTCCGGTTTCCGCCGCGATGACTACCGGCTGGTGCTCGAGGATTGCCGCGCCGGACGTATTCGCAGGTTCCGGGACGTAATCCAGGTCTATGCCATGCCGAATGGCCGCTTTGAATTGAATAGCGACCACGTGCATCCGGACACTGGCATACCGCGCGAATCGCTTGATCTCGCCGAAGAATGCTGGCCGTGGCCCACTGCAAGCCCAGCCGCCCGCGAGAAGATTTTCCAGCGTTATGTGTCCCACAATGTGGGCCTCATCTGGCTGCTTCAGCACGACCCCGAAGTGCCGGAAGCCGTCCGCAAGGATTCGCTCCAATACGGCTGGCATCGGGACGAATGGCCCACCAACAACCACATGCCGCGCCAGGTCTATGTGCGCCAGGGTCGCCGTATCGTTGGGGAGTACGTCCTCACGGAGCGCGATGCGGACATCGTGCCGGAGTTGGGGCGCACCCGGCTGCAGCCCTCCTCCATTGCCACCATCGAATGGGCCTTCGATCCCCACGGCCACCATCACTACGATCCTGCCCACCCTGGCACGCGCGAGGGTTATATCTTCATCCTGCACGAGCCCTTTCAGGTTCCATATGGTGTCCTGGTCCCCCGCCGGGTGGATGGACTACTGGTTCCCGTCTCCTGCTCCTGCAGCCATGTGGCGTACAACGCGCTGCGGATGGAGCCGGTGTTTATGGCGCTCGGCGAGGCGAGCGGGGTTGCCGCTCATCTCGCCCTGAAGAGCAAGGTCGCGCTGCGTGCCGTCGATACGGCGGAACTCCAGGCCCTTCTGGTGGAACGCCGCGCGGTGGTCACCTTTTTCGAGGATCTCCCCTTTGACGATCCGGACTTTGCCGCATTCCAATGGCTGGGCGCCCGTGGACTTCATCAGGGCTACCGTGCAGAAAAGGATACGCCGCTTACCGAGGGGTCCGGTGCCGAACGGCTCAGCCGCATTCTCCGGGTGATGGGAAATTCAGCAGCGCTGCCCGTCGCCGCGGCCGGCCGCCCGCTTACCGCGGGAACCCTTATCCGCTGGCTACGCGATGCCGGCCACCCGGCGCCGGGCGCCTTGCCGGATGCGCAGGCAGAAATGAAGCTTGTCGATTTTGCACGCGTCGTCTACCGGGCACTGCGCGGCTAGCGCGGCGGCAAGCGGTGCGATTCGTTTGGCTACCGGAAGGGCAGGACGATGGCGGCGATCTGGGTGGCCACGAAGCCGGTGACGCCGAGGACGGCGAGGAGCGGCGTCCAGGAGCGGAGGGCTTCATCTTCGGTCAAACCGGCCATCTGCTTGTAGACCCAGAAGCCGGAGTCGTTCATCCAGGAGCCGACGAGGGCTCCGCATCCGATGGCGCAGGCGATGTAGACGGTGTGAAAGGGCGGCGGGGATGCGACCGCGAGCGGGGCAAGGATGGAGGAGACGGTGATCATGGCTACGGTGCTCGATCCCTGGGCCACTTTGAGTAGGGCTCCGAGGAGGAATCCGAGCAGGAGGAGGGGGATGGAGTATTCCTGGGCCATGGCTCCGAGGGTGCGGCCGACACCGGCCTCGACGAGCAAGCCGCCGAAGGCGCCGCCGGCGGCGGTGATGAGGATGATGAGTCCGCCGCTGGAGAAGGCTTCTTCCATTGGTTTGGCGAGCGCGCTGAGGGAGAGCCCTTTGCGCTGGGCGAGCAGATGGACGGCGACGGCGGTGGAGACGAGGAGGGCGAAGTTGGGATCGCCGAGGAATGCCATGACGCGGGCGAAGGAACTGGTTTTGTCGATTGCGGCGGCGGCGGTGTTCGCGGTGATCATCAGTACGGGAAGGAGGATCGGCATCATGGAGTGCCAGAATCCGGGGAGATCCGATTCCTGGCGCAAGGCCAGGTCTTTGAGTTCTTCGAGGGTCATGCTGCCGGCGGCGCGGAGCGGGACATCGAGCGCTTTGTCGCGGCTGATGGCGAACAGCCAGCCGGCGAGGGACATCGGAATTCCGATCAAGGCTCCGGCGAGGATCATGACTCCCAGATCGAGGTTGAGGGTGGCGGCCATGGCGAGGGGTCCGGGAGTGGGTGGGACGAGGCTGTGGGTGACGGCTCCACCGGCGCAGATGGACATGACGAAGAGGAGGTAGTTGGAGCCGGTGCGAACTCGCATGGCGCGGGCGAGCGGGACCAGCAGGTAGAAGACAGTATCGAAGAATACGGGGACGGAGAGCACATAGCCGCTGACCAGAAGCGAGAGGGAGGCACGCGATTCGCCGAGGGCGCGGACGAACACGCGGACGATCTTGTCGGCGGCTCCGCTCTCCATGAGGCACTGTCCGATGAGGGCGGCGAGGGCGATGACGATGCCGATTTTGCCGCAGACTACGCCGAACGTTTCGGCGACCTTGGGCATTACGGCGGGGAGAGGTACGTTGGGGCTGAGGACTCCGACGGTGATGGCAGCGGTGATGAGAGCGACGAATGCATTGATTTTCAGGCGGATGATGAGGAGGAAGACGACGGCAATGGCGATCAGGAGGACGAGGAAAGGGTGCATGGCGATTACGCCATCTTATAACAACGGACCTTTGGGTACCGGAAAGCAAGGTGCGCACGCGTGCGCGAAGCCCAACCAGAATCTCGATCAAGGTACTTGCAAACTCTTCACTTTGTGCGCGCCGCGGCCGGAATGTAATGGCCTTCCGCGTCGAAGGGCTGTGCATCGCGATGGTATAGCAGCATCCGCATTCCGGTCTTGTTTTTCCTGACGGTGCTGGTGAATCGCACAGTGACTCTTTCCGGCGCCCGTCCCCGGACTTGAAATTCCTCGGTAAAGAAGCCCCATGCCAGCCCGATCTCTCCGTCGACGGCAGTGCGAATCTGGTTCACGGTGATCCGGAAGTAATCCTTGTCTGCGAAGAATTTTTTGATTGCAGCGATCGTCCGTTCCCTGGATCCCGTGCTGTCTTCGATTCTGGCGTCTCTGGTTCTGTAGCCGAAGCCAAAGCCCCCAAGCCTTTCGGAATCGGCAATTTGAGCAGGGTCGTTTGAGTTCCATGCCTCAATTCCGGCTCGAAAGTTCCGCTCGACCTCTGCTGGAGTTAACTTCTGCCCTCGCGCTTCACAGACGAGAGCGGCAGATACCAAAACCATCATGACCACGCAGCGAACGAGTTGGCCTATCGCAGTTGCGACCATGAGTCACCTCCTGGCTCGGCATTATATTGGAGTCACTCTACAAAATCACTCCCGCCTGCACGAAGCAATCGCACATTCACCGCAACAAATGGGTTCAGAAGCGTATCGCGAGAATCTGCTGAGAATATATGTTCCCTGATGCGGAGTCACCACCCAACCCGTACAACTCCTTCCCATCACTTCAGTTGGGGCATCATAGCCTGCGGAGCCAGATGCGGTTGAGGGCCATGAGCTCCTTGCCTTTGACGGCGAGGGCGGTGACTTCGAGTTTGGCTGGGCCCTTGGCGAGGGTGAGTGTGCCGGCGGGGCGCTTTTCAAAGAGGGCGCGGCCGGAGGTGGGTTCGACGGTGCCTTCGAGGGAGGCGGCACCGGCTTTGATGCGATAGCGGCCTCCGGCGTCGCCGGGGTCGCAGCCGTAGCTGAGGGTGATTTCGTAGCGGCCGGGACGGAGGACGTCGATGTTCCAGTGGACGGTTTCGCCGGGAGTGCGCCAGGAGTCAATGGAATCCCATTCGTAGCCGGCGAAGGTGTAGTTGACGGTGGAAGGCTCGCGGTGGCCGGGGATGGGGGCGGGGGCGACGGTTTCCGCGTCGCCGGGGGAGGCCCAGGTGGTGTGGGTGCCGTTGACGTGAGCCCAACTGGGTTCGAGGTCGACGGGGTTTTCGTCGTCGCGGCCGATTTCGATGGTGGGGGGCTGGAATTGCTGGCCTCGGGTGACGTCGTCGAACCAGGTGTCGAATTGGGCGCGGAGACGCTGCTTGTCCTGGGGGAATTTGGTGGAGACGTCGGTTTTTTCGCTGGGGTCGTTGGCGAGGTCGAAGAGTTGGTTGCCGGCCAGCTTGAAGCGCTTATCGCAGATGGACCAGCCGCGCTGTTTGGTGGGCTGGAAGCGGTCCCAGTAGTGGCAGAGGAATTGGTGGGGGCTATCGCCACGGCCGGTTTCGAGCAGAGTGCGGAAGCTCTTGCCATCGAGGGGGAGGGTTTGGGGGATGGGGATGTTGAGCAGATCGCAGAGGGTGGGGAAGATGTCGAACTCCTTGATCATGGCGTTGACTTTGGTGGCGGCGGGGAATTTGCCGGGCCAGCGGATGAAGAGCGGGGAGATAACGCCGCCTTCGAAGACGGAGGCTTTGGCTCCGCGGAGGTGGGCGCGGAAATGCTTGCTGACGCCGCCGTTGTCGCTCATGAAGAGGACGATGGTGTTGTCGCGGAGGCTTTGGCTGTCGAGGGTGGCGAAGAGGCGGCCGAGGTTTTCGTCGAT
>CALFYN010000561.1 GCA_937952345.1 uncultured Acidobacteriota bacterium | reverse complement strand
CCCGTACCCGTAGTTCAACGCCGCATTCACCCCATCGCCCGGCTGATGCGGATTCCGCCCCGCAAATCCATTCGACGCCGGCAGAATATTCCCAATCGCCTTCCAGTAGAGCCGTCCCGCCGTCCCTTCGTATCCCATAAGCGTCCCCCGAATCGCCGCCGCGCTATCCCCCTCTGTCGCCAGCACCTGCCGCCGCAATCCCCGCAACTGCCCCGCCACCCGGCCCAATTCCTCACCAGCCGCGCCCACCCGCGATTTCCCGAAATACCGCAGCAGCTTCTCTTGATTGTGGATCTTCCCCGCCACCACCCACCGGGCCATCTCCGCCCCCTTCGCATTCGCAAACGCCGCAAGTTGCGCCCGCCGCGTCTCCACCGTCGCCGTCAGCATCGGTGAGGTCAACAGCGCATACGGTTTCCCCGAATTGTTCAGAAATGCCAACCGGATCCCCCGCGCGCACACTTCCTCCAGCAGGTCCGACGATAACGACACCCCGCGCGATCCCACCACAATCTCCTGCAATCGCAGAAACGGCACCTGCGCACACACCTGCCGGTCTTTCTTCACCACAACTCGTTCCGACTTCTTCCCCAAAAACAGCCCGAACCCGGCAACATACAACTGCGCCCCGTTTTCCGTCGTCAGCAGCGACACGGGACCATCCTCCGCCACAAACACATCATCAGGTGGTGGCAGATCGAACTCCAATTGCTCGGGTGGGGATTCATAGCTCCCGGTCAGCCAGTTGTACTGTGCCGCCGCCGGCGGCTTGCGCGGAACCCGCGTCTCGGGGAAGGGAACGGCAAACATCGCTTTATACTCAAGTAGTGCCGCTTCCCACCCGAACGTATCATGCGTTCTTCTGCATGGGAACGTATACTTGTGGATGTGGCCGGACACATCGAGCAGCGCGAGGGCGTCTATTACGTCGAAGGTACTCGCATTTCCCTCGACTCCATCGTCTACGCCTTCCGCGAAGGCGCCTCACCCGAAAGCATTCACGAGGATTTTCCA
>CALFYN010000560.1 GCA_937952345.1 uncultured Acidobacteriota bacterium | reverse complement strand
GTCTATGTGGCCGGCCACGCGGGACGCCCCGGCGATGTGGACTGCGTGCTGATCAAGTACGGTGCTGACTGGCTTTTCTACCAGCAGGGCAAGCGCCCGGATGACTGGGTGCGCACCATTGCCGGTAGCGCCGGAGCGAATGACCAGTTCTGGAACGTCGCTGTGGATCCCGACGGCTTCATCTACGCCACCGGCTACATCACCCAGGCCAACGCGGGCGTGGTGAACCGTGATCTGATCACCGTCAAATACGATCCCAAGGGCAACGAGGTGTGGCGGGGCATCTATAACGGCGCGGCCAACGCGAATGACGTTGGCATCTCCCTTGTGGTTGACCCGGTGCGCAGGAATGTCTTTGTCACCGGATTGAGCAACCGCACAACGGCAGCCGGAAACAGAACCAGCATGGTCACCATCATGTATGACGCCTCCGGCAAGGAGCGCTGGGTGAGCCGCTACGACGGCCCCGTCAACGGCTATAACAACGGCGTCTCGCTGGCGCTGGACCCTGAAGGTGGCGTTTACGTGAGCGGCTGGAGCCAGGGCACTGGATCGCACGACTTCGCCACCGTGAGATATGACCTGGAAGGGAAGGAGAAGTGGGTGGCCCGCTACGATGGCCCGGCCGGCGGCAGCGACCAGGCGGCCCCTTACGCCATCTGGGCGGTCGGGGGCGCCTTCTATGCTTATCTGCAGGACAACCTGGGTATCCATGTCACGGCGGAGATCATCGATCCCGTGCCCGCCACCGGCTACCTGATGGAGCGGGTGGAAGCCGCGGGACTCGACCGCGGCCACCAGACGAGCCTGCTCTCGCAACTGGAGGTGGCCGTGAATTCGCTGGTGTCCCCCCACGCACCGATCCGCCGCAATGCGGCCAACCTGATGCACGCATTCATCGAACAGGTGGCGGCACTGCGGATGGCGGGCAACATGAGCGGGCCTCTCGCCGGGGAGTTCACCGATATCGCCACGCACATCCGCAAAGGAATCCTGCAGATTCCCACCAACGTGGTGTACGTGCTGGGGCAGAGCACCGGCGTGGGCACCAACTTCGACGTTACTCTGCTGAAGTACAACGGCGAGACGGGCAGACCGATGTGGAATCTGCCCGGGCAACCGGGGACTGCGCCTGGCAAGCCAGGCACCCCGGCCGATATTGCATTCCGCATCGATGGCGCATGGAAGCAGGCCGATCGAGGGATGGCCATGGCCCTCAATGCCGACGGCGAACTGTACATCATCGGCATGATCTCCGATGCGCCTTACGCGACGGCAAACCCAGGGAACCTTGACTCCCTGACAGCAAAGCTGTCGGTCAACACCTACCGTCCCACTCTTCTGGCCCGGCATAAGCTCGATGGGGACGGCAGGGAGAGGGACATCCCGTGTACCCTCGCGACCTGGCAAGACCCGGCTACGGGCCGCAGGAGTATTATTCGCGACCCGGTACTTGGCGACCTGGTGGTGGTCAGCGGCAACTCTAAGATGGTCCCGGCGCCGGGCTTGCCCAATTTCCAGTACTTCACGCTGATGTACGACAGCAACCTCATCCAGCGCTGGATGAAGGGGTATGACTAGGCTGGCCGCATGTTTGGCCGATGTCCGCACCGGCTTTCCTCGTGCCGATGCGGTGGGTGCATTCACCGTGTTCGACATTAGCGGCAACGAGTCCAGGCTAGTCTTGGCGAACCGCCAGCGTGGCGCTCACGGTGGCCCGGATGCAGTGGCCGGAGTTCCAGATTCCCGTGGTTCGGTGACCTGTGGGTCCGGGCGGCATGCACTGGAACCCCCTCGCATGATGCGCGACACACGGCGAAAAAGCGGGCCCGGTCCTGCCAAAGAAAATTCTCAGAAATATTTGCAGCTCTTCGGCGCCGTTTTCGATTCTCTGGATAGGAGGTTTTACGATGAGACTGAAACTGGTTTTTGTGTTGAGTTTCCTTCTTGCGATAACGAGTGCGATGCCAATGCGGGCTCAGAAGCCATGCATGGAATTGCGGGCCTTTGCGCAGGCAAGCTTGCCCTCCCCCTACCCGATCTACCTGTACAATGCTTGGGGTGGAAATGTCTATGGCATGCTGGGCGGGCAGTTCGTCCAGGGCATCTTTTCCGGCGGTGGTGAAGCCGCTGAATCCCATGGAGTGAATACCGTCGGGAGAGACGGCTTCTATAAGTTCGTCTTCGGCGCCGACAGCCTGACAGTGCAGTTCACGAATGCGGTGTGGCCCTTTCCGCCCGGCAAACGTGGGATCGGCGAATACAAGGGAGAAGGCAAGATTGTGGAAGGAACAGGCCGATTCGCGAATGCCTGGGGGAACGTTACCTGGTCCGGTCCATTCATTGTGTGGGTAGAGGGGGAGAGCGTCTATGCGCGCTTTAATGCTGACATCAAGGGCAGCGTGTGCGGGGTGCTGTGACTGACAGTGGTAAAGATACGTAGCGAAAACGTGGACATCCCGGGATCGTCCATTCGCTGTGGTGGATGTCCACGTTCTTTGCCCGCGGGTTGGCGAGCCTGAGCTTGCGCAGCGAACGACAAGCCCGAAACATTTCTCTATTGATTTGTTTGATGCGATGTGGATTCCATGCGGCGCACCGCGCTGAACCGCGCACCGCGTAAAGGAGGAATCATCATGAGCAGCTTGCTACAGGGCATTCTTGTGTCCGCCGGCCTGCTGATGCTTCCGACAGCGGCGGAGGAAACCAATCCCGACTGGCGCCGGTTTCTGGAACAGGCGGAGAAACTGCGCGAAGCGGGATCTCCCGGCGCTGAGGAAGCCTTTCAATTGGCCTCCGGAATAACCCGGGACCTGAATGACGAAGGCGTCGCCACGGCGATCGTCGAGGGCAGTCTCGCCGTGCTGCGCATTCGTCAAGACAGTTACGCGGAAGCGGAGCAACTGCTGGTGCGGGCTCTCGCTGTGTTGGAGGGGCATGCGAACGAAGCGGGAGAAGATCTTGTTGCCGCGCTCCATAATATGGCTTTTCTCAAGGGGCAGGCAGGACTGCTCACGGAACGAGAGTCCTATCTACAAAGGGGAATCGATCGAGCGGAACGCACAGCGTCCGTCCGTCCCGGACCCCTTGTCCAACTCCTTGGCACGCTTGCATCGGTGCATTTGGAGAAAGGGCGGCTCTCGCAAGCCGAAGCGCTGCTGGAGCGATCGCAAGTATTTGAGGCGCACCCGAGCGTAATCCACCAGTTGAATCGCGTTCCATCCTTGATTTCGGCATCCGAACTCCACTTGCGCCGTGGTGAATCGAGCAGGGCCCGTGAAAAGGCGGCGCTGGCGCTACAAATCGTGGAGCGCAATGAAGGGAGCCTGGAGATCGAGTTGGCCGGGACTCTCCATCAACTCGCGCGCGCGGAAACGGAACTCGGGCGGCTGCGAGAGGCCGAGGCCCATTGGAAACGGGCGCTGGAAATCTTACGCAAGCACCTGCCGGAGAACCACCCGCAACTGGCTACGGCTCTGATTCCCCTGGCGGCGATTGCGCGAGTCAAGGGAGCGGTGGAGGAAAGTGAACGGCTGCTGCGATCCGCCGTGAGGATCGCGGAACGAGGCAACCGGCCGGACATCACGTCCGTTGCGCTGTACGAACTCGCACTTCTCCACGTATCCGGGAAACGTCGTACGGAAGCGGAGCCGCTGTTTCGGAGCAGCCTGGCCCTTACACAAAGAGAATTCGGCACGCGCAGCACGCAGGCTGCACTGTGCATGGCCGGACTGGCGGGCTCATTGGTTGCCCTGCGGCGGTATGAGGAAGCGGAACCGCTGCTGCGGGAAGCAATCGTGACGGTGGAACAGATTGGGAGAGAGAACGATGGATGGCTCGCCGGCCTGCTCCAGCGGCATAGCGAGGTGTTGCGCCGATTGAAGCGAAAGGAGGAGGCGGGGGTTGTGGCGCAGCGTGCCCAATCGCTGCGGGCTTTGGGTTTGGCGGCTCAGGCGGGGCAGTCGGTGGATGTGCTGGTGCTGAAGAGGAAGCGGTAGCAGGAGATACACCGGAGGGCGCTTCAGGCGGGCTCTTGCTCGTTCCGGTCCGGATCGCCCTGATTCGCCGCTCTGGCGATTTCCCGCCGGAGCCAGACTTTGGCCAGTTTCCAGTCGCGCATCACGCTCTGCGGCGAGATCTCGAGAACCGCGGCGGCTTCCTCGACACTGAGCCCGCCGAAGAAGCGCATTTCCACCACTTCTGCCTGACGGGGGTCGAGAGTGGCCAGATGCTCGAGCGCCTCGTGGATGGCGAGGATCTCTTCGGAGCGGCCCAGGCCCATGTCGGGAATTGTATCGAGGTTGATTCCGGAGGGCGTATCGGTTCGCCGCAGGGAACCGCCGCGCTTCTGGCTCCGCCGTGCGCGGGCTGCGTCCACCAGGATGCTGCGCATGATGCGAGCGGCCACGGCAAAGAAGTGCGCCCGGTCCTGCCATTGGACGCCGTTCAAATTCACCAGACGGATATAGGCTTCGTGGACGACGGATGTGGTCTGGAAGCTTCCGCAATCGTTACTGCGCATGTGCCGGCGGGCGAGACGTTTGAGTTCCTGATAGACGAGCGGGATGAGATCGTTGAGGGCCGAGGATTGACCGCGCCCCCAGGCTCGCAACAGGCCGCTGACCTCCTGGCTCAAGTTGGCGTTCATGAGCGCCTCCGGATGATCCCCAGACCCATTGTAGTCCTTCCCCACCGATTTCGATCCTCAAAAGTTGTGCCATACGAGGTGCGCCCGAAGCCGGGACGCATTTTCCAGTAGAGACGCGGACTTCTTAGCGGCACCGGCGGATCAGATGAGGAAATAATCAACGAAGAGATCGGTGCTGAAGACACGGCCCTGGAAGTCGGTGGAGGGGAGGGGGCGGTCAGAGATGACGACGCGGTTGGCGGCTTTCTCGTTGAGTGCGGTGAATAGCGGCCTGGCGGGCATGTCCCAGCCTTCGGGGGTGTATTTCGTCTTCTTGCTCTTGGCGGTTTGCTCGTCGAGGGGGATGAAGGCGATGAGGCTGTCGCTGGCCATCTGTTCGAGGCCACCGGTTTTGAGAGTGGCGTTGTGGCTGCAATGATGGCCCACCTTGTAGAAGACCGTGCGCGAGACGAGGTCGCGGGCGGGGAGCGGTTTGCTGCGGCCGGGGATCTGGAATTCCACCTTCTCCCAGGACTGCCAGTTGCCTACCTGGGCGTCGGCGACGAAGAGCAGCACCTCGCCCGTTTTTTCGAATTCGAAGGCGAGGACAAGGCTGGAATTATTTGTGTCATTATCCAAATCGATGGCTAATTGGCCGAATGCACCGAGCCAATCCTCTTCGATGCGGCGCCATTCCTC
>CALFYN010000559.1 GCA_937952345.1 uncultured Acidobacteriota bacterium | reverse complement strand
CGGCACGTCAATGCGTACCGCATCGGCTGCGCCTTCGTGTTCGTAGTAAGCCTCCAGCACGGTACGCAGACGGCGCGCTTCCACACGCACGATGGTATCGGCGGCCGGGTCGAAGGTCTCGCTCCTTTCATATACCCGGGTGGCAATCGTGTACTCTTTCAATCCGCTCTTCCTTCCCGCCAAAGTCTCTTCCACGATGTAGGCGAGAAAGCGGCTGAGCCGTTCCGACCGCGAGAAACCGCGGCTATCCAGAAGCCTGGCGACTTGGGCACGCACCAGGCTGGGTTGAGGGGGTTCGATCGGCTTCATCTCTCGATTCGATCCGCCCGCGTGCAAAAAGTTTCAAATCCGATTTTCTTCATGCCTGCGGAATAAATGCTGTTCCGTTTGGCATGAAGTCACACAGGGTGCGAACTTGACCCCAGTATCCACGGCCTATCGTCAACTGCATCGGGATCTTGCGGCGGGGCTCGGCCCGCGGCCGGATCTCCAGGCGCTCCTGTCCAGGCTGTATCGGCTGGAAGAAGACTTGCTGGCGCAAGGCAGCCTGCCGCGCATCCTCAAGGAGTACATCGTAGTGGCCCTGGCGGCCGAAGCCAGAAACCTCTTTCGCACCGCAACCCACTGCTGCATCCTCCGGCAATGGGGCGTTTCCGAGAATAAGGCCGAACAAATCGCGCTCGATCACCGCCATGCCGAGCTATCGCAACAAGAACACGCGCTGCTCGACTGTTGCCTTTCTCTCTACCGCAGCCCGGAGCGTTTTCCTAACAATGCAGAAGCCACCCTGCTGGCAACGGGACTGTCCGCCGCCCAATGCACGGAGGCGGTCCTGGTCGCCACCATTACGGCGCTGCTCAATGCCATCGAGCCTGCGATGGGCTTGCAGCCCGCTGTTCCGCTCGGTGTCCGTTTGCCGGCTTCCAGCCGCTACCCATTGCCTTCAGTTCCCCGCCCCGCCGACGACGGCGATCCGGATTGGCCGCTAGTGGAGAGAGTTCGCGATGGAGACACCGCCGCCTTCGAGGAACTCGTGCGGCGGCACGGCAAGCGTGTACACCGGACCATAGCCGGCATCCTCACAACGACGGCGGATATTGAGGATGCCGTCCAGAACTGTTTTCTCAATGCCTTTGAGCACATCGCAGGCTTTGCCGGACGCTCCCGCTTCTCCACCTGGATCACGCGCATCGCCGTCAATACGGCGCTCCAGCAATTGCGCGCCCGGCCCACCATCAGCATCGACACCATCACGGACCAGGACGGTGACACGCGTCCCAGAGAGATCCGGGCATGGCGCGACGATCCCGAGCAGGCATACTCCAGGGAGGAGCTTCGTGCGCGGGTCCTCGACGCCATCATGGAACTTCCCGGCAACTACCGCATCGTCGTCATGCTCCGTGATCTGCAGGAGCGCTCCACCGAGGAGACCGCCGAAATCCTCGGCCTTGGAATTCCCGCGGTAAAATCGAGACTGTTCCGCGGCCGTATGATGCTTCGCGAAGCTCTCTCGCCGCATTTCCTGAAACACCAACCGGATCAATCCTATGTTTAGCTGTCAGGAGTTTCTGCTCGCGTTCGAAGAACACATCGATCGCGCTTTGCCCGAGGATCTGCGCCGCGAGCTGGAACAACACCTGGCGCAATGCCGGTCCTGTCAGATCGTTGTCGACGCCGGCGCCAAAACCCTCCGCATTGTGACCGAATCGGGCAAGTTCGATCTTTCGGAAACGCTCCCCGAATCCACGGTTTCCCGCATCATGGCGCGAATCCGCGAGAAATAAAACTCCTCACTGTCGGCTCACCGCGCGCTTACTTCTTTCGCAAACGAACCTGCCGCACTCTGTAGAAGACGGGCCAAGAAAAATCCGTCAGAAATGGAGCGAATTCATGACTCAACGTACGCGAATTGCGTCAATTGCCTGTGGAACGGCGGCACTGGCGGCCCTCTGGCTGCTGTCCTGGCCGGACCATACGGAACAGGTGGAAGCGGCCGGCGGCCCCGCATTCACATCGGACGGCAAGCTGATGTTGCCACGGGGCTACCGGAAATGGGTGTTCATCGGGGCGCCACTCACGCCCAACGCCCTCAACAACGGCAAAGCCGGTTTCCCCGAATACCACAACGTTTACATCGAGGAGAAGAACCTCGCCGGCTATCAGAAGACGGGCTCGTTCCCCGAAGGAACCGTAATCGTCAAGGAACTGCTGTTGCTGCGCAAAGGCGATTATCCGGATGGCTCGGCTGACACCCAAGCCGGCCGCGGGTTCAGCCCCGGCGAGTTCAACGGCCTCGATGTCATTGTCAAGGACCGCAAGCGCTTCGCCGACACCAACGGATGGGGCTTCTTCAATTTCGGACATCACGCCCTTCCCTACGAACCGGTGGCCGCCCCAGCTCCGGAAACCGAGTGCGCCGCATGCCATCGCGCCGGCGCCGCGAAGACAGACATGACATGGGTGGAGTTCTATCCCATGCTGCGCGCGAAGAACTGACCGATGAGACTGCTTCGCGCGGCATTCCCAATCCTCGCCGTTGTCGCGGCTGCCTCCGTATTCCAGCCGCCGCCCCGGACCGAGCCACTGGGAACCGTTCTGCAATCCGAGCCCATTGATCCATCCACGATGTCCATCCTCCGGCGGGCGTGCCTCGATTGCCATTCGCAGCAGACCCGCTGGCCGTGGTACGGATACGTGGCCCCGCTTTCCTGGCTCATCGAGCGAGACGTGCGAAACGCCAGGAACGCACTCAACTTCTCGCAATGGCCCAAGTATGGCGCGGCCCGCGGCGCGATTCTCGAACTCGCCCGCGACCGCCTCAGCAAGGGAAGGATGCCACCCCAGCGCTACCTGGCGCTGCATCCGGAGGCCAAGCTTTCCCCCAGCGAGAAACAGCAACTCATGGCGTGGTTCCGCCAGGCTTCCGCCGCGCGGCTCCAGGCCCAACCGAAACCAAATAACTAAAGGAGCTATTCATGCGTTTCCATATGATCGACCCCAATGCCGCCACCGGCAAGGCGAAGCGGCTGCTCGACGGCGTGCAGGCCAAACTCGGCATGACGCCCAACATGATGAAGGCCATGGCCAATTCCCCCGCCGTGCTCGAAGGCTATCTCAACCTCAGCACGGCGCTGGCCGGAGGCCTTCTCGATGCGAGGACCCGTGAACGCATCGCGCTCGCGGTGTCCCAGCAGAACCGTTGCGGCTACTGCCTTGCGGCGCATACCGTCACAGGCGGGATGTCCGGGCTGACGGAAGCCGAGATCCGTTCCAGCCGCGAGTCGGCAGCCAACGACTCCCGCACGGCAGCGGCGCTCGCCTTTTGCCGGGAGTTGGTGGCGCAGCGCGGATCCGTGCCGGCGCCGGCCCTCCAGCAGGTGCGCGATGCCGGCTGGTCCGATGGAGAGATTGGGGAGATGGTGGCGCACACCGCGCTCACCATCTTCACCAACTACTTCAACCTCACGGCCGAGACCGACATCGACTTCCCCGCCGTTCCCATCGAGTTGGCGGTAGCCGCTTAGGGAGCTCGCGGTAAGATAGGCTTCGGCAGACCCTCATGACTCCGGAGCGCTGGGCAAAAGTCACGGAAACCTTTGACGCTGCCCTTGCGCTCCCTTTGGCGGAGCGCGGCGAGTACCTCGCCGCGGCTTGCGCCGGGGATGACGATCTGCGGTCGCAAGTCGATTCCCTGCTCGCCTCGCACGAACTGGCGGAGGCCACCGGCAGCGGCCGATGGAGCGTAGGCCCGCTGCTGGCTCTACAGCACGAAGCAGCCGAGCGCATCGGCCCTTACGAGGTTCTCGGCAAGATCGGCGCGGGCGGCATGGCCGAGGTCTACCGCGTGCGCGACGAACGTCTGGGCCGCGAGGTGGCGCTCAAGATGCTGCTGCCCGAACTTGCCGGAGACCGCGAGTACGTGGAGCGCTTCCATCGTGAAGCGCGCGCCGCTTCCGTGCTGGAGCATCCGAACATTTGCCGGCTCTACGACATCGGCGAGTGGAACGGACGGCCCTACCTCACCATGGAGTTGCTGGAAGGGCAGACGCTGCGCCAGCGCATGAACGCGGAGGCGATCCCCGTGGAGGAGATCCTGCGCATCGGCGCGGACGTAGCGGACGCGCTCGCTGTCGCGCATGCGCGCGGCTTCGTGCATCGCGACATCAAGCCCGGCAACATCTTCCTTACGACAGCGGGCGAGGTGAAAATCCTCGATTTCGGGCTCGCCAAGCGGATGCGTTCGAAAGCCGGCACGCAGCCTGTGGAGATAACGCTGACCAACCCGCACAGCACGCCGGGGACACCATATTACATGGCGCCGGAGCAGATTCTGGGCGAGGATTCGGACGCGCGCACGGACACCTTCGCCGCGGGTGTGGTGCTCTATGAGATGGCCGCCGGCCGTCCTCCTTTCTCGGGCGAGAACCCGCAGGCGGTATTCCGCCAGGTGCTGAGCGCGACGCCGCAACCGCCGATCACGTGGCGCGGCGACATCCCGCTGGAACTCGACCGCATCATCCTGCGGGCGCTCGAAAAGAACCGCGAGTACCGCTATCAATCGGCGTTGGACCTGCGCGCCGAGTTGCGGCGGCTGGCCAAGGAGATGGAAGCGCCGAGCGCCTCGCATCTGCCGCCTGCCGGGATGAAGCCGGAGCGGCACACACGGCGCTGGCTGCTGGCGGGTGGCGCGATCGCGGCGGGCTCGGCGGCCACGACGTTGCTGCTGATGCCGGCCATGCGCTCGAAAACGGCGCCGCCGCGGATCCTGCCGATCGACAGTTCGCCGGGCTTCAAGGAAGGCCCCGTGTTCTCACCCGATGGAGCGCGCATCGCCTACAGTTTCATCGCCGAGGGCTCGATGCGGTCGTCGATCCTTGTACGCCAGGTGGGCCTTGGAACCAGCGTGCGGCTGGGCCGTTCCAAGGGCTCCGACACTTGGCCCGTATGGTCACCGGACGGCACCAGTATCGCTTTTCGCCGCGACTTCCATGACCCCGGCTACTACATTGTTCCCTCGCTGGGCGGAGGGGAAACGAAGATTGCCGATGCCGGCGCGCGGCCTTCGCTGATGGGCGGCAACAACCTGTCTTGGGCGCCTGATGGGACATGGCTGGCGATATCGGAAGGACCTTCCGGCTCACAGCCGGGGACTCTGTTTGCCATCGCCCATCCTTCGCGGGAGCGGCGCAAGCTGGCCGAGGGGGGACCGTTTCTCGCGTTGCCCACCATCTCTCCGGACGGGCGGCGGATCGCGTATCTGCGCGGCCCGAGCTATCAGTCGCACGATCTCTACGTGCAGACCGTCGATGGCGGGGTGGCGCATCGCATCACGAACGACCACCGCTGGATTGCGGGTATCACGTGGACGCCGGACAGCCGCTCCATCATCTTCTCATCCGATCGCGGCGGGCTGTTCCTTTTATGGAAGGTGGGCGCTTCCGGTGGCGATCCGGAGTTGGTGCCCGCGGCAGGCCCGGATGTGTTCTCGCCCTCGCTGTCGCGCGATGGGCGCCGGCTGGCGCTGGTGCGGCGCACGATCACGGTGAACCTGTGGCGCATGGCTCTGCAGCCGATTGGCGCGCCGGAGAAGCTCACCGGATCGGTGCGCATCTCGGCGGACCCCGACTTGTCACCGGACGGCACGAAGCTGGCGATGGCTTCGGACCGTTCGGGGAGTTGGGAGATCTGGGTCTCGGACGCCGACGGGTCGAAACCGGGGCGCATCACTTCGATCAACTCGGGACAGACGCGCTCGCCGCGCTGGTCGCCGGACGGGCGCTGGATCGCCTTTGAAGCACGGCCCGGCGGGCACGGTGATATCTACGTCACCAGCGCCGAAGGCATCTCGCCGCGGCCGGTGACCTCCGGCGAGCGTGAGGACTCACTGCCAACGTGGTCGCGCGACGGCAGGAACATCTACTTCATCTCCGACCGCAGCGGCAGCCGGCAGTTGTGGCGCGTGGCGGCGGTGGGCGGCGATCCGCAGCAGGTCACGCGCAGCGGGGCCGACTTCGGCTTGGAGAGCCCCGATGGCAACGCGGTGTTCTACGAGCGCAGCGGCGCGCTGTACGGGCTCGGCCTTGGCGACGGAGCCGAAACGATTGTCACCCGAGGCCTCAATCGCGCCGACTTCGACATCGCGGGCCATGAGCTCTATTTCGGCACTCGCTCGGACACGGAGTTCGTGACGATCGAGAAGATCGATCTACGCACTGCAATGCGGTCCATTGTGGCGGAGAACATCGGGCCGCGCCCTGGCGGGATCGGGGCGATTTCCGTATCGCCGGATGGGGAGTATCTGCTGTTTGAGCGGGTGGATCAGAACGATAGTGAGATCATGATGATCGAGAGCGACGGCTTCTGAGGCCCGCGTCAGTACTCGCAGGTCTGGCTCCGCACGGTATAGCGTTTCACGTTCTTCTTGGGGCCTGTTTCGTAGTGGCAATCGAGGCAGGCCGCGGAGGTCAGCACACGGCGGTGCTTGTCCGATGAGCCGGCATGCACGCTGTGGCAGCTCAAACAAGAAACATTGGAATTGTTTTGGAGTACATCGCGCACGTTGCGGTAGACGTGGCGATCGCCGGGGTTGAGATCCGCGTCAACGGCCTTGGCGAAATCGGCGACGTAGTCCGTGAAGAGATCGTCTCCGGCGACGTAGTGCCAGGCGTAGGGGAATCCTTTCGCTAATGAGTAGCCGCCGCGCAGGTGGCACGCTCCGCAGATGGAGGCGATCTGCCGTGCGTCGCGGCCGCGCTTCTTCGAGAGCAGGATCTTCGATGTGTCGTTGGTGTGCTCGAGATCGACGACGCCGTGGCAGGCGTAGCAGTCGATGGAGAACTCGGCGAAGGCCTTGGTATTGGCGTCGACGGCGGTAGCGTGGCAGCCGGCGCAGCGATCATTGAACTTCGTGGCGTGCCAGCCGGTGGCGTCTTCGATGGCGAAGCGGCCATAGCCGCTCTTGCGCAGGTTGCGGTTGTGGCCGCGCGCGCCGAGGGTGTATTCGTCATCGGTCCCCTGCTTGAGTTGAATGGTCAGGTTATGGCGGTTCCTCTGCCAGCCGGGGCCAATGTCGTTGCGGTGGCAGAAGAGGCATTGGTCGCCGGCGATGAACTCCGGGAGTGAGGCGCGCGGCGCCGCAGGGGGCTGCGTGTGGCCCTGCACGATCTCGACGGCGAGCAGGTCGGGGCCTTCGACGATGACGGAGTGATGGCCTTCGCTGTCGCCTTCGGGGCGAAGGACCTTGACGCCGGCGGCGCGCATGGTTTGGAGCGTGGCTTCGAGGTTGTCGACGCTGAAAGCCACATGATCGAAGACGGTGCCGCGCGAGGAGCGGAAGCGGTTGTGCTCGCGGTAGCCGGCGGGGTAGATGATGACGTTCACGTTGCCGATGGTGAACGAGGCCGATGGGCCGACCTGGACATCGCGGTACATGCGTGGTTCGGGACGGCTCTTGCGCGGGGTGACGCCGAGGTAGCGGGCATACCAATCGGCCGCGGCATGCGGGCTATTAGAAAAAAGATGTATGTGCCCGAAATTGGAGTGGCGGGCCGTGTTCAGTTCGATGAGGGCGTGATCCGGTCCGTCAACATAGGCATAGTAGAAGCCCTGGAAATTGGCGAGGTCCGAGATGTCGGTGAGCGGAGTTTGGAACCTCGTGCCGCTCTCGAGTTGCCTTTTGTAAGTGGCGGGCATGTCTTCGGCTCCCCAGCCGATGTGCCAGACGGGGGAATCGCTATCGGGCGCGCCCGGTGGGGGCGCCCCACTCACGCGGTCAAAGAGCAGCCACGACTTTTGGGCCCAAATGGCGGGCTTTCCCGCATAGGCGGCTTGCTCGCAGGCGAACTTTTGCGCATAGAAAGCGGCTGCCGCGGCGGGATCGGCCGAGTTCAAATGCACATGATGGAAGTGGGCGTTGGGCTGCGCCCAGAGGGCCGCACCCGCCATCAGGATGAGGGGGAGCATCAATCTTCCGCGCGCACCCAACCGCTGGCTTCGAGCGAAGGCTCGGGGCCACGGTCGAGGTAGGCCAACTTCAACTTTTCCAGGGCGTCGGCGGGCAGCGCGTTGCGTTTCTTCTTGAGATCGATGCCGTAGAGTTTGGCGGCATTGAGGCCGAAGATGCGGGCTTTGTCCTCCTTGGTGATTTTCTTGTAGCCGAACTTGGCGCACATTTCGTCGGAGATTTGAAAGCGCTTGAAGGCGTCGATGGCCCATTGAGGGGAGCCCCACCAGAGGCAATCGGTGCCCCAGACGACGTGATCGGAGCCGTAGTGTTTGATGTTCTTCCCCATGCCGTGCATGCAGAGGACGGGATCCTGAATGGCGAGCGGGCCGAAGAAGCTTCCGATTTCGCAGTAGACATTGTTCATTTTCGGATTGCGTTTCTTAATGTCCATGAGGACGGAGTGCCATTGGAAGTCGCCGGTGGTGGGATCGTACTGATTCGACTTGAGCCAATCGGGCTCATTGGGCCCGTGCTTGATCGCCGAATGGTAGACGACGAAGTTGAAATCGGGATGGGTGAGGGCGGCCTTCTCGACATCCTTGGGATTGGCGAGATGGCCGAGGGTGCGCGATTGGTAGGAGTAGCCCTTGTGGACGCTGATGAGCTTGATGCCGCGCTTTTTGGATTCCTCGTAGAACCACATGGAGTTGTCGTCATCCATCTGGAAGCCGCCGCCGGAACGGCCCGGATCGGTGTGGCAATACCATTTCCAGGACGCGATTTTGTACTGCTGGACTTCACGGTCCATCTGTTCGAGGAGCATGGTTTTGTCCATGCGGTTGTTGACGGTATCCCAATAATGATTCGGCGCGAGGTTGCCTTGCGAGAGCGTGCGGGTGGAGCCCGAGAGACGATTGATTTCGTCGCGGGCGTAAGCCATCAGCCATGAAGGCAGGACGCCGCCGCCACGGGCGCGGCCTTCGGGGACGTTGCCCTTTTCGTCGCGGGTGCGTTCGCGGCCGGGCACTCCCGAGATGACGAGCATGTCGGTATCGGAATCGAAGAACATCTCCTTGACGAAGTTGCGAAAGCTGTAGGCTTCCTTGTCGTTGGAGAGTTGGAAGCCCATGTTCTTCACGAATTCCATGTTGCGGAAGTTGAGGGCGTAGCCGTCGGTGAAGTGGGCCTGCACGTCCATGATGAAGTATTCGCCCTTGGGGTAGCGTTCAGCGGAGGCTTGCGGTTCCCAGCTTTCTTCTTCCAAGACTTCGAAGTTGTTGCCCCAGACCTTGTTCGAGGCGAGGAAGCAGGTGGCGAGCCCCATTGAAGTGGCCATGAAGGCGCGGCGGTCCATGCCGAGCTTTTTGGCGCGGATGGCGGACATCTCGCCGATTAAGTGTTCGACCTGTTTCTGGGGCTCGGTTTGCGGGCGTGGAATGTATTCCTCGTTGGACACCAACTGGGTTGGCATGGGGGAGATGACATTCCTTTTCCGGTCGCGTTCACCTTTGCGAATCCACATAGCGCAACTATACACCTCGTTTCGAATTCGTGATTAGGGAATGATAGCGGGTCGATGGATCGGGGGCAAGGACGGCGCCGTGTTCCGGTTTGGGGCGCCTGGCAGCGGGTTCTCGGGTTCGTTTCTTAAATTTTTTGTAAGCTATTTAGAATCTGTGCGTTGCGGAGGGGCGCTGTCTGCTGGCTGCTTGCTTTGCCGCGATGCGCCTGTGGTTTGGACATAGATATTGCCTCCATTTCTGTTTTTATTATGGGGGATATGGGGTTTGTTTTTGGCAATGGAGAGGTTAATTTGTTGGATTTGGGCGGGAAGTTTTCCTGGGAAAGGTGTGATTGGGGCCGCCGATGAACGCCGATGAAGGCCGATGTTCGCCACGGCCAGAGATGGCGTCAGAGGAAAGGCAGACAGAGGGCCAGGGCGAACAGGACGATCTGCAACCTCTTGAGTCTCTCGGGAGTGACTTTTCCTTGAGTGTAGATGGCGTTCGCCGCCGCGACGGCGACGGGGACACAGGCGAGGGCGAGCGCGGCTCCGGCCAGGACATCGCTCAAGTAGTGGGCGGCCAGCACGATCCGCGAATAGCAAACGAGACTCGCGATGGCTAGCAGAGCGAGTTTGACGAGGCGCACGACCGGGGAGCCGGCGGGGACGATGAGCGCGAAGGGCAGCGCCAAGGCGAGGCTTTTGGCGGCGTGTCCGGATGGGAATGACGGGCTGCCGTGTCTGCCGGCCGCATTGAGGTACCCGGCAAGCTCGGCGATGGGGCGCGCCCGGCCCAGAAGCTCCTTGAGCAGTTCGCCGGCCAAGGTGGCGGCGGAGAAGGAGAACAGCACGACCAGAAGAACCGGGCGAGCCGGCTGGAGAGCCGGGAATCGATCCGATGCGGCGATGGATGCGAGCAGCAACAGGCAGATGGCGGACATGCCGAACCGGGTAATAGCGACGGAGACGGCGACAACCGCGGGATTGTCGCGTAGAGGGTTGTGAGCGAGCAGAAACCGCTGGTCGAAATCCCGTTCCGACCACAGAAGGAACGATAGGATTGCTATCGAGGCGGAGGCCATCAGGACAAAGCGCAGGACGGACGGGCGCAACCGAATGGCCGTGAGAGCGGTGTTCACCGGTTTGCACCTCCGGGATTGTGGCTGGACGCCACCGATAGTCTAGCGCCGGGTCTTGTGGGAGCACAATGAGTGGACTGGCGGGGCGGCGGTCAGCGCGCCCGAAGGGCCGGAATGAGTGTGGCGCGCAGTTCCGCCACCGAGGA
Source organism: uncultured Acidobacteriota bacterium (assembly GCA_937952345.1). Lineage (GTDB taxonomy): Bacteria > Acidobacteriota > Terriglobia > Bryobacterales > Bryobacteraceae > CADEFT01. The sequence goes on along the minus strand of CALFYN010000559.1, from coordinate 34 downwards.
GAACCGCTCGCCTGGGGCGACAGCAAGGCAGCGG
>CALFYN010000558.1 GCA_937952345.1 uncultured Acidobacteriota bacterium | reverse complement strand
GCCGCGCACGCTGTAGAAGGCATTCCGCGCATGATCGCCGGGGTAGTGGCCGCCCAACTGCGCATACATTTCCAGCACGCCATCGCCGTCGAGATCGATGAAGCTCACGCCATGGCCCTTGTTGCCGGGCCGCGCGAATCCACCCGCGCCGGATAGATCGGCAAATGTCCCGTCGCCGTGATTGCGGAAAAAGCGATTCGGCTCCAGGCGGCTCAACTGCGGATCGCCGGTACCGAAATAGAAATCGACGTACCCATCGTTGTCCACGTCCGCCACCCCGGCGCCCATCACCCCCATCGGAGGATACAGCTTCGCCGCAAACGTCACGTCCTTGAACGTTCCGTTGCCGTTGTTGCGGAACAGGCGCGTGGCATCGTTGTGGACCGCCTCTGCCCGTGCCGGCGCGAAGCCCGGCCGAAGCCCTTCCACCACCGCTTCCCACGGCGCAAGGCTGGTGGTGAGGATATCCGGCCAGCCGTCGTTGTCGTAGTCCGTAAAGAAGCACACAAAGCCGTTGTGCGGCGGCTGTGCGATCCCTGCCTTGCGCGCGGTCTCCGTGAATCGCCATTTGCCATCGTTGCGGTACAGCCGGTTGGGCGCGCTGTCGAGCCCGTTAATCAGAATGTCCAAATCCCCGTCCCGGTCATAATCTCCCAGCGCCACGCCGATGGCTCCCCATTCCGCCGGCTCCACCATCCCCGCCTCGCGTGTCACATTGGCGAATGTCCCGTTGCCTTTGTTGCGATAAACCTGCGGAGTAGATCCGTCGCGCAACACTCCGTTGGCAACGACAAAATCCAACAGTCCGTCGTTGTCCAGATCGCCCCACACCGATACGAATCCCGAGCCCGCATCGCCCGCGCCGCTCGACTGCGTGACATCCACGAAACGCCCGCCTGCATTGCGATACAGCCGGTTCGCCATCGGCCCGCTCCAGCCATTCAACGTAAGATACAGATCCAGCCGCCCGTCGTTGTCGTAATCCACCAGGTTCAAACTGTAGCCCGAAGGAACCTGCGCCAATCCCACTTCCTGCGTCACCTCGCGGAACCGGCCGCCTTCATTGCGATACACGGCAAGAAACGTCCCGCTGCCGGATAGCACCAGATCCTGGTCGCCGTCGTTGTCAATATCGCCCCAGGAGCACGTTCCGTTGCCATCGAACCGGTCAATCCCCAACCGTGGCGCGATATCTTCAAACACCAGCCGTGGTTGCCCGGCGGCAAGCGGCGCAACAGGGAATTGCGCCTGTTCCGGGATGGGCGGTTTGTCGCCTTGCCTGCTCTCCATCGCCACATGCAACAGCCAGCGGTCCAGCCAGCTCTGGTCAATCCCCAGCGCCATGTAGAACTGCCGCGCCGCCTCATCGAAGCGTCCCATGCGATAAAGGCTGGCCCCGTATTCGCGGTGCGCTTCACTGCGCTGCGATGGGTTTGCCGCGCGCCGCACGGCAAGCGCGAAATAGGGCAGGGAAGCCGCGAAATCGCCCCGCCGCGCCAGCGTCTTTGCCAGCAGGAACGTGGCCGCCGATTCTTCGTTGCTGCTGGGAAATGCCCCGTCCAGCACCAACTCCAGAATCTCCTTCGCGCGATCGAGCCCCAGCATCGGATCATGGGGCACACGGTGTCCACTGTCGTGCGAGAACCGCACTTCTCCCGACATCCACTCCGTCAGATTCAGCAGGTACTCGTTGGCATGCGGCTGCAATTGCGCCACGCGTGCCGCAAGCCGGAACGCCTCATTGGGATCGTAGAACAACAACTCCGCACGGGCATGAATCACCGATTTGGCTCGCATGGCCAGTACATGATTCGGGTCGCGCCGGATCGCGCTCGACAGCGCCTCCATCGCCAGCCCCAAGGCCACTCGCGCTCGCGACCGGTCGCCCGGCGAGTAAAAATCCATCAGATAGGAGCGCGCAATCTGGTATTCCACCTCTGCATTGCGCGGCAGTTTTTCCAGCGCCGCGCGTGCCTCGGACGTCTTGCCTTCCCGCAATAACAGCAACGCCGGCCGCAGCGCCGCATCGCGCGGCGGCAGTACCGCTTCTGACACCTGTGGCATCGGATGGTGCTCTTGCGCACTGGCCGCCAGCCACAGCACAGCCGCGGCCAATCCCATCGTCATTCGGCGCACGTATACCAGAATATCCGTACCGATCACGGGAACAGCAGCGGCAGCACCGCCGGACTCGCATACATACACGTCGCCGAGTGACCGCAGCCGTTCACCACCGATACCTTGTGCTCGGCCTGAAACTCCCGGCGCATGTAGTTCCAGAAGATCAGCCCGCGTTCCTTGCGATTGAATCCCTGTGCCTGCGCATTGCAGGTGGACTCCAGATCGGAGTCCTGGTTCACATCCAGCGCACCCACCAGATAGGTCACATTGCGCGTCGGGTATTGCGTCACAATCTGCTTCGCGCCCACACCGGCCGCGTATCCCGTCAACTCGTCCAGTCCGTGTTTGTAGCGGTTGTACGTAGTGCAATTGCCGCGATCCCAGTACGGGCCGAACCGCCCCTTGCAGTTGCCCTCCGTGTCACAAGCCCCTTGCCGCGAAATCCGTTTCTCGTTCAGGTACATGTATGATGACGGATTCGCCACGAAATAGCGCACCGGCAACCGCGACTCCACCGGTGTCATCGCCGCATAGCGCTGCACGAACTGCCCGCCCGCCGAATGTCCGGCAATCACAATCTCCTGCAAATTCGGAAAGCGTTCCCGATTGTTGAGCAAGCGCACAAATCCATCGATGAAATCAAACGAATTGGCAACCTTTCCGGTCGCATTCGCCGCCTCATTACCGATCTTCCAGTCTTCGCAAGTCCAGGCATACTCGGCGGGTTCCACCTGATCCTTGCAGCCGCCGGTGTTCGCCCGGAAGTGCGGCGCCACCAGCACCGTATCCCCCAATCGCCCCGCCGCCGCGGCCGAGGCCAACGCCACGCCGTAATACGAATCGCCATTGCGCGCCGCTCCGTGCACCATGATCATCGCCCGCTGCACGTCCGGATGCGTCCCGTTCTGCAGCGAGTGGGAGCGGTAAAAAACAATATGCTGCGCGTCCTGATACAAACGCTCCGCGCATTCCGCCCCCGGCTTGTGGCACGGCGCCGGACTCCGCGTTTCAGCCACCGGAGTCAGGTCTTTCCGTCCTCCCGCCGCCACAATCCTGTCCAGCAGCGCGTGAAAATCCTTTGAGGAAACGCTGTTGCCTGGCACGAACGTATCCACGCGGTGCGCCACCACCAGCCGCATTGCCGGCACTACATAAAGATAGTGCCCGCCCGCTCCTCGCGCCGAATACCCATGGCGATCCACCCACCACATGTACCCGTATCCATCCCCGCCGTACGTGCTCGCATCCGAATAGGACTTCGTCGCCTCCCCAATCCAACTCTCCGGCACCACCTGCTTGCCGTTCCATTTGCCGTTGTTGAGGAACAGCACGCCGAACCGCGCCAGATCCCGCGCCGACATCCGGAACGGATACGCCGCATGGATCGAATCCGCGCCATTCGAGTACGCGCCGTCGCGTTCGGAATAGTGCTCCATCCCGATGGGCCGCGCGATCCGTTGCTCAAAACTCGCGTGGATTTTCTCGCCCGTCAGCTTTTCGTAGATCGTTCCCAGCGCATTAAAATCCCAGTTGTTGTACGACCACCATGTCCCCGGCGCGTGGCTGCCCCGCAGCGGTTTCACCGCCTTCATCGATGCCGTCTCGTAAAGCGCCGGATGATAAATGCCGCTGCGCGCCTTCAGCAGGTCGTGCACCGTTGCCTTCTTCTCGGTCTCCGTCAGGGCTGGTTCGTTGTCGTCGATACCCAACTCCGCCAGCGACTTCGAAAGGTCGATCTTGCCTTCCGCCACCGCAATCCCATACAGAGCGCTGAGAAAGCTCTTCCGCATCGAATGGCACGGGTACTCTTTTTCCACATCACCCCACTCGTCCACAATCGCCCCATCCTGCACAATCACCACCGCGGCGGTCTTCAACGTGGCCGCGTATTCGCGCGCCGCCTTCAACCCCGCTTCCGACCAGCCCGCCGGACGCCGCTTCTCCCAGGACTTGCCCGGCACGCGCGCCACCGCCCCTCCCGCCAGGCTCGCCAACAGGAGAGTAAACAAATAGGACCGCCACATGAACCCTAGGTTAAACCACCGAAGCGGAACTTTTCCCGCCGCGCTATCGTATAAGCGAGCAGAGATACGCCAATGAATACCATGCGCACTGCCCTTCTGACCCTGGCCACGGCGATTGCCGGCCTTGCCGCGGATCCCGCCTTGCTGGGAATGCTGCCTGCCGGTTCCCCGTTCTTGGCCGGCATCCATGCCGACCAGATCAAATCCTCGCGCTTCGGCCAGTTCCTGCTGGACCAGATGAAGAGCGAAGAGGCCAATCTGAACAAGTTCATCGACGCCACTGGCTTCGATCCGCGCCGTGACCTCACGGAGTTGATCGTCGCCTCTTCCGATACCACCGGCAAGGGCAAGAGCATCGTGCTGGCCCGCGGGCGCTTCGACACCAGCCGCATCAATTCCTTCGCCTCCACGGGTGGCGCGCGCATGACCACCTATAACGGCGTCCAGATCCTGACAGGTGGCAACGATACGAAATCCGGCTCGCTTGCAGTGCTCGACAATGTCACCGCCATCGCCGGCGATCCCGAACTCGTGCAAGCCGCCATCGACCGCTTTAAGGGCGGCGCACCCGGTTTGGACACCGCCACCATCGCCCGCATCAACGATCTCAGCACACGCTACGACGCGTGGATGATTTCCAACGGCGTGGGCCGCATCGCCGATGATATTCGCAACCCGCAGGTCGGCGGCATGATGAATAACAATCTCTTCCAGTCGATGCAGAACGTACTCGGCGGGGTGCGCTTCGGAGCCAACGTCGAAGTCATGGCCGAAGCCACCATGCGCTCGGAAAAGGATGCCACGGCGATGGTCGATGTCATCCGCTTCCTCGGCGGAATGTTGCAGATGAATACACACAATGACCGTCGCGCCGAAGAGATGGTTTCCCTGCTCGACAAGATGCAACTCAGCTCCACCGGCACGCAGTTTCGCATGTCTCTCACAATTCCCGA
>CALFYN010000557.1 GCA_937952345.1 uncultured Acidobacteriota bacterium | reverse complement strand
AGCACCTTGCCCGGATGGTCCTTCGGATGCGCCTTGCCGGCGAACAGGATCTGCACGGGCATTTTCGAATTGAGCAGGATTTTCTTCAGCCGCTGCACGTCGCGGAAGAAGAGCGTGGCGCGTTTGTAGGTGGCAAAGCGCCGTGCAAAGCCAATAGTGAATGCATCGGTGTCGAGGGTTTCGTGTACGCGCTTGATTTCCGCGGCCGAAGCCTTTCGCGCGATGCTCTGCTGCACCAGGCGTTCGCGGGCGAACTGAATGAGCATGCGCTTGCGGTGCCGCCGCGTCTCCCACAGTTCGCTCGACGGGATCTCTTTCACCAGTTCCCAGGTCTTGGGGTCGGCATGGCGGTCCCGCCAGTCGGGCTGCAGATACTGGTCGAAAATGGTAGCCAATTCCCCGTTCAGCCAAGTGGGCAGATGCACGCCGTTGGTGACATGGCTGATGGGCACTTCCCAGTTGGGCAATTCCGGCCACATGCCGGACCACATGGTCTGCGACACATTCCGATGCAGCGCGCTGACCGCGTTGCGGTAGGACGAGGTTTGCAGAGCGCTCACTGCCATGGAAAACGGCTCGCCGGGATCGTTCAAATTGCGTTTGCCGAGCCGGATCAACTGATCGAAATGAATGCCGGAGTGTTCGCAATAATCCTTGAAATATTGATACATCAGGCCCGTGTCGAATAGATCAATGCCGGCCGGAACGGGCGTGTGCGTGGTGAACACGTTGTTGTTGCGCGTGGCCTCCCAGGCTTCATCGAAGGTGAGCCCTTTTTCCTGCATCAGCATGCGGATGCGCTCGATGGCCAGGAAGGCGGAGTGTCCTTCGTTCATGTGGTACACGGTGGGTTCCAGGCCAAGCGCCCGCAAGGCCCTCGTGCCGCCGATGCCCAGCACGATCTCCTGCCGGATGCGCGTATGGCTGTCGCCCCCGTAAAGCATATCGGTGATGTCGCGGTTTTCCGCCAGCGCGTTCTCCGGGATATTGGTATCCAGCAGGAACAGGCGCACGCGGCCAACGTTCATGATCCACACCTTGACGTGCACGAGGCCTGTCGGCAACTGCACCGACACACGCAACTCTTCTTTGCCCACAAAGACCGGTTGCACGGGAAGTGTGTAGAAATCGTTCTCCGGGTTGCGTTCAATCTGCCAGCCGTCCTGATTCAGACGCTGGCTCAGGTAACCGCGCTGGTACAACAGCCCCACACCCACAAGCGGGATTTCCGCGTCGCTGGCGGCCTTCAAATGATCGCCGGAAAGTATCCCGAGGCCTCCCGAGTAAATGGACATGCACTCCAGCAGGCCGTATTCCATCGAAAAGTAGGCGACCAGCTTCTGCTTCGGCTCGGTCTTCTGCATGTAGGAATCCAGCAACTCACAAGCACGGCGATAGACGGCCAGATAGCGCTGGTCGCGGGCGGCCTTCTCCAATGCGTTTTGCGAGATGTGGCCGAGCATGAGCACCGGATTGTGGCCGCTCGACTTCCACAGTACCGGATCGAGGCGGCGAAACACGGCGCGGATGGTGTGATCCCAACTCCAGACGAGGTTATGGGCGATTTCGTTGAGCCTTGATAGCGACTTCGGCAAAGCCGGAAGGACAAGAAACTCTTTGACGGGCTGTAGTTGAAAGGACATTGTGATGAACGAAAGGGCGATCGGAGTTTTAAGGTAATCTCAGCCATCGGACACTCGCCGCACAGCGGCACGCGAGTGTACGGGTGCTCCACATACGGGTGCTCAACATGGGAGCGGTCAAACAAGGACCTTCACCCAAAAGGCCACTGAAATAGATTACCAAGAGCGCGAGGGGGGCGTACTAAGTTTCTGTCTTTGCGGATGGGGCCGTCCGCGTTCTGTTATCCGCAATGAGCCATCCGAAAGGTCAACGTCCGCGTCCGCCGCCGGGCGAGGACTGTGCCGCCGGTGCCGCGGCAGGCGCTGACGAGGCAGCCGGAGCACTGCTGACCGCCGAGGATCGTGAGAATCCGCCATCGCCGGAATAGGAGCCTCCGCCACCGGAGAATCCTCCACCGCCGCCGCGTGAGCCCCATCCGCTCCAACTTCCCGAGGAGGCCGAGTATCCGCCGCCGCCGTTGCCGCCGCCACCCGAGTAACCCTGATTGCCGGCATAATACTGCCACACCGAACCAGGGCTGTACCAGCCCCAACCGAATGGGCTGCGCAGATAGCCCGAGCGCGGCAGGTAAGTCACCAAGCCGTATGCAGGGTAGTAAGCCCACATGCTGTTGGAGATCCGGTAGCCGTTGTCCCGCACAGACCTTGCCGCTGCGATGTTGGCGTAGGCGATCATCGCAGACCGCGTCCTGCTCCAGTCATAGAGTGAGTTGGTTTCCTTGGTCGGAAATTTAGACGCTGCCAGAGTCTGGCCCACCAGCACCTGGCGCCCTTTGCCGATTTCGATGTTCTGCTCGTCGATACTCAGCTGCAACTTGCCATCGAAGACCCGCACGTTGCCGTTTGCCGCATCGAAGGAATAAAGTCCGGGCTTGCGCACATGGGAGACCGAGTCTCCTAAGCTCACCCGCACGTTGTTCTCTTTCCCCATCTCTAGCACTTCCACCAGGGCCGCACCGCTCAGCAGTTCAATGCGCGTATCGGTGAGAAGGCCGGAAATCATCTTCATCGAAGAGTTGTTGCCCATGCGCAGGAAAATGCCGGGGGCGAGCAGCACTTCGGCATTGCCATCCTGTGTCGCCAGTGTTCCGCCGTCCTTGAGGGTGGCGAATTTGCTGCGATCCAGCTTGAGCGGCGTTCCATCGACGGTGGCTGTACCGTCCAGGTGATGGATCAACCCCGCCCGGACGGAAATCGCCTGTTGGGACCAGGCCGCCTGCGTGGCCAATAAAAGAACTGCGACGGCAGCAATGCGCATGGTGCGCCTCCTGGTTGTCATTGTCGGCGTTATTATGACGGAGCGCAACCGGGGCCGGTTTCCTGAGAATCCGCTTACGGCCGGAATATGTCGTAGATGACCCGTCCGCCGGTGGCAACGCTTTCCCGCGCGCGGCGCATCTCGTGTCCGAACAGGATGATCCCATCGCCGGTATCGAACGTTTCGGGCAGACGGCGCAGGGCTTCGTCCATCGCCGCGAGGGCTTCGTGCCGGTAAGAGAAATCCAGTTGCCCGGCGGCGAGGCACTTGGCCGCCATCAACGGGCAATGGAATTCGGGCGCGCGCGTGGTCTGCCACGCCAAAGGATTGCGCGTCAGTTCGCAATGCCGGCGCACCAGGCAACCTTTGCCCCGCACCTGTTCGATCAGTATGCGTTCCTTCGATTGGAATACCGGAACAAAGGACGGCCAGCCCACCAGCAACAACACCGCGAGCAGGGCAGCCTGAATCATCCGCCGGAACAGCATTGTGTCTATGCTATCGTGCTTCATGAATCGGCATGTTGCGAGTAGCGTTGACGGGAGGATTGGCTTCGGGCAAGAGCTTTGTCGGAAGAACCCTGGAACATTTGGGCTGCTTTTTGATTCAGGCCGACCTGCTCGGCCACCAGGTGCTGGAACCGGATGGCGAAGCCTACCCCGCGGTGGTCCGCGAATTCGGCCCCGCGATTCTGGATAATGAAGGAAGGATCGACCGCAGAGCTTTGGCGAAGCTTGTTTTTACCAATCCTGAACGGTTGGCCGTGCTCAATAGCCTGGTGCACCCGCCGGTGCGCGCGCGCACCGAGCGCCTCATCGAGGAGTTCGCCGCGCGCGAACCGCATGGCATCGCCGTCGTCGAAGCGGCGATTCATGTGGAGACCGGCGGATACCGCAACTTCGACCGGCTGATACTGGCCTATTGCAGCCGGGAGCAACAGGTGCAAAGGGCTATGCATCGCGATCACGCGACACGGGAAGAGGTGGAAGCACGGCTCAGCCGCCAGATGTCTTTGGAGGAGAAACGAAAGCACGCGCACTACGTCATTGATACTTCCGGCAACAAGGAAGACACGGTGCGTCAAACTGAGGAAGTGTACCGGGAACTGCGGAGCATCGCGCAATGAAATTCAGAACTTTGATCTTGTCCTTATTGATCGCTGGCGGATTCGTGTGGGTTACCACCACGCGCAAATGGGATCCGCCTTCTTTCTTGCGGACTGCGTCCAAGGCGGCCGGTCCCCTGTGGAGCGGGCCCGCGGTAGCCCAGGGTGCAGGCCTCGGCACCGATGAACTCAATAACATCGACATTTACAAGACGGCCCACCTGGCGACGGTCAACATTTCGAGCACGGTCTACCGCCGCGGTTGGTTCGGCCAGATTGTGCCGGAGCCTGGAACCGGCTCGGGGTTCCTCATCGACGGCGACGGCCGCATTCTCACGAACTACCACGTGGTCAGCGGGCGCGCGCCCGAGGTTGTCGTGACGCTACCCGACAAGAGCCGCTACAAGGCCACAATCCTGGTGCGCGATCCCAGCAACGATCTCGCTCTCATCAAAATCGCCCCCAAGGGCAAAGTGAATTACCTCCGCCTCGGCGATTCCGACAATTTGCAGGTGGGCCAGAAGGTGCTCGCCATCGGCAATCCGTTCGGTCTGGAAGGAACGCTCACGACAGGCATCATCAGTTCCCTCGGGCGCCAATTGCGCGATGAAAACGAGCGCGTCCTGGAAGGCATGATCCAGACCGATGCCGCCATCAATCCCGGCAACAGCGGCGGACCCCTGCTCGATTCCCAAGGCAGCGTGATCGGCATCAATACCGCCATCTACGGGCCCGGTGGCAACATCGGCATAGGCTTTGCCATGCCTGTGAACCGTGCCAAGAGCATGCTGGAAGACTTCCAGGCGGGCCGCAAATTCGGACGTCCCTGGCTCGGTGTCACGGTTCTGCCCGTGTTTGGAGACTTGGCTGAACTGCTGGAACTGCCCGCGGAAGGTGGGCTGCTCATTCAGGAAGTGGGGCAGGGAACCGCGGCGGATGAAGCCGGGTTGCGCGGCGCGCGGCGCTTTGTCATAGTCGGCAACACTGAGGTCGGCATCGGCGGCGATCTGATCATGGAGTTGGACGGCCAGAAAGTGGATCGCGGCGATGCATTGTCGCGGGCGCTCAGCCGGAAACGGCCGGGCGATGCGATGAGCGTCACCATCTACCGCGCCGGACGGCGTACCACCCTCAAGGTGACCCTCGGCGAGCGGCCCGAAGAACGCTACTAGCGAAAGCCGCGCATTGCGCATAGTCCCAGCAGTCGGGTGCGAGGCACATCCGCACCCCCGTCAATAATTGCGCTGTCCATGATTGCGCTTGCGCTTTCCTCGAACGCCTGTTATAGTAAGTGATTGCGCGCTCCCCCGAGCGCGCGATTCTCATGGGAGGCTGCGAGTTCGGACCGGATCGTCCGTGCTCAAGCCGTTAGGACCAGTCAACATTATGGCAAAGCAAGGCAAGAAGTTTCTTGCTGCGTTGCAGCAAGTCACGCGGCAGGACTACAACCTCGAAGAAGCAATTCCCCTGGTTCAGAAAGTCAAGTTCACCAAGTTTGACGAGACCGTCGAAGTGCATATGCGCCTCGGCGTCGACCCGAAGCATGCCGATCAGATGGTGCGTGGCACCATTGTGCTGCCGAACGGGCTTGGCAAATCGAAGACTGTGCTCGTCATTGCCTCCGGCGACAAGATCAAGGAAGCACTCGAAGCGGGCGCCGAGTTTGCCGGCGGCGAAGAGATGGTGAATCGAATCCAGCAGGAAGGCTGGATGGACTACGACGCCGTCATCGCCACCCCGGACATGATGCGCTCGGTGGGACGGCTCGGCAAAGTGCTTGGCCCGCGCGGCCTCATGCCAAACCCTAAAACGGGAACTGTCACGGCCGATGTCGCCAAGGCGGTCCAGGAAGTCAAGGCCGGTAAGGTAGAGTTCCGCGTCGACAAGACAGGCGTCATTCACGCCCCCGTCGGCAAGGTCAGCTTCGCCACCGACAAGTTGCTCGAAAACGCCAATACTTTGATTCAAGCGGTGGTGCGTGCCAAACCCGCCGCGGCTAAAGGCAAGTATGTCAAGAGCGTCACCGTTTGCTCCACCATGGGGCCTGGCGTCCACCTTGACCCGACCCGCTACAACCTGAAGCAGGTCTAACCCACTCAAACCGCGGAGCCGAAGAAATGAAAAAGAAAGCTGACAAGATCAAAGACGCCGAGAAGCTGCGTCAGGAAGTGCTCAACTCTCCGCATATGTTTGTGGCGGGTTTCGAGAAGCTCACCGTCAATCAGGACTACGAGTTGCGCAAAGCCATTCGTGGCGCGGGTGGCGACTATGCCGTGGTGAAGAATACCATCGCCGGCAAGGCTTCCGAGGGGCTCTCTTCGGAAAAGCTACTCCAGGGTCTGCGTGGCATGACTTCCATCGCTTTCACCACCGCCGACCCGGTTGGTCTGGCGAAGGCGCTGACAACCTACGCCAAGGCGAATCCGAACTTCACCTTCAAGGCCGGCATGGTGGAAGGCCGCGCCATCGACGTGAAAGAGATCCAGGATCTCGCCGCCCTGCCGCCGCGCGAAGAAGTTCTCGCCAAGCTGCTCTATCTCATCAATGCCCCGGCTCAGCGCCTGGTCACCGCCATGAACGGTGTCGGCCGCAACCTTGCCGTGGTTGTGGATCAGGGCGTCAAGGAAAACAAGTTCCAGTCGTAACGTTTTTTGTTCGATGCGCGCGGGCGCGTGCTGCTTGCCCTGCGCGAAGTGCAAACCAGATTTTGATTACCTAAGGGAGTTAGAAGAAAGAACATGGCCGACATCAACGCAATTGCCGATCAGATTCAAGGGCTGACGCTGTTGGAGGCGTCGCAGCTCGTTAAGTTGCTCGAAGAGAAGCTGGGTGTGTCCGCGGCCGCCGCCGCCGTTGCAGTGGCTCCTGCCGCCGGCGCCGCCGCCGCCGCACCGGTAGTGGAAGAAAAGACCGAATTCAACGTTGTGTTGACCGCTGTCGGCGCCAACAAGATCAACGTCATTAAGGTTGTCCGCGAAGTGACCAGCCTCGGTCTGAAGGAAGCCAAGGACCTTGTCGACGGCGCACCGAAGACGGTGAAGGAAGGCGTCAACAAGGACGAAGCCGAAGCGATCAAGAAAAAGTTCACCGAAGCCGGCGCTACCGTAGAAGTGAAGTAACCTTCGCCCATGCCGGCCATGTGCCGGACGGCTAGGTTGTACTGCTGTGTTTTGTTTGGAAGGGGCCGTCATCCCTGCGGCCCCCGCTTGTATGTTGCATAAGCGGGGATAAGGTGTTTGACGGTGGCCTATTTGTTTTGTTAACCTAATAAAGAATTTGGGCGGTAGCGTATCCGGGCTCAGCGCGTGTGATCTCATACATCGACGTTTCTAGCGACAGCCTTCTGGCTGCTTGGTTGTTGGAAACGGCTTCGGGTTCCTTGTCCCTGCAAGGTGCTCGAACGTCTAAGCCCCTCGTGTATCTCATCCCACCATCTATTGCGCGCCCACGCCCTACCCCTGCCTTCGCTACCCCGCGGAGCCTGGATGCCTGTACCCCCAGATCGGCTGTGTTCTCTGCCCGCGGCGTGCCGCCGTCTTGCGGGCGATGGTTTGTCAATCCCTTGCGGCCGGTCCCTTCCGGCCGCCTAACGTCTTTGAATTCATTGCCCTAAAGCCAATCTCTGGCCTCGAGGAGAGTGAGTAAATGTCAAACATGGTTCACGGTGGCACTCGCGAACGCGTGGATTTCTCCAAAATTAAGACCTCCATTCCGATTCCCAATCTGATTGAGGTACAGAAGAACTCCTACGAGCGCTTTCTGCAAATGGACCTGTTGCCCCCGGAGCGTGACGACACGGGTCTGCAGAGCGTGTTTGCCTCCGTATTCCCCATTACTGATTTCCGCGGGCTGAGCCAGCTCGACTTCGTCGACTACGCCATCGGCAACTGGGAGTGCAAGTGCGGCAACCTCAAGGGTCTGCACCACCTCCGCTCGACCTGCCGCAGTTGCGGATCCACCATCAAGACCGACCCCTTCCATCCCGGCGACGTACTCTGCCATCATTGCGGCACCTTTAACAAGAACATTGTCACCTTCTGCAACCGCTGCGGCGACCCCGTCAGCCTGCAACTCAAATACGATCAGGCCGAGTGCGAAGAGCG
>CALFYN010000556.1 GCA_937952345.1 uncultured Acidobacteriota bacterium | reverse complement strand
CTGGCGGCGACGGCGCCGTTCTCTAAAACAGAAACGCCTCCCAATGTTCCGGCGAGCAAACGCGTGCCGAGAAGAGCCAGTGTGTAGACATGGTTGTTGACCAGCCCGTGAAAGGCGTAGATGCTCTGGGGCCCGGATGGCGTGAGGAAGGAAATGCCCGCGGGTGTTGCGGCAATGAGGCCCGTGCCGTCTTCGGCCAGATCCGTGACATGCGAGGCAATGAGCCCCTCGTCGCGCGTCAGGACGCGGCGTGTCTGGCCGGTCGAATCCGTGAACACCAGGCCGTTGGCCGTGGCAATGGCGGCGCCGTCCTTGCGCAGCAGAATGCGGTTCACGCAGAACAGCCGGTCATCCTCGCGATGGACAGCTTGCGCGGCTGATGGCGGCAGGATATCGAGCCCGCGGTCGAAATATCCCACCCACAGTTTGCCGTCCGGTTCGGCGGCGAGGGCGGCGATGTTTGCATCGGCGAGCGGAGCCTGTTCGGGCGCGCCCACGCGGGTCCAGAGGCTCCGTTCGCCGGTGCGCGTGTACAACCCATCGCGGAACAGCGCATACACTTCGCCGCCCAGTGCGAACAACTTCTCGACGCGGCCTTCGCGATGCGATGCGATGGGCGCTGCCGGGCGAGGCCGCCGGGCGCGCGTGTCGATCTCGAAGATGCCTTCCTCGATTGTGCCGAGCAGCAGTTTTTCCCCAAGCGGCAGTAGGGCGTTGGCGAAGAAGCCATCCGCGTAAGTGCGCTCGAAGCGTCCCGCCGTGATGCGCGCCACGCCCATCGCCGTGCCGGCCCACACGCTGTCTGCTTCCGCGGCCAGCGACAGGATGCGATTGTCGGGCAGTCCATCGGCGGTGGTGAAGCGCGTCAACTCTCCGGCGCGCCATCGCAGCAAGCCCTGGTCGAGTGTACCGATCCACAGATCGTCCATCTTTCCGGCGAGCGCCGTGACGGACTGCGAAGCAAGCGTTGCGTGAAACATCGACAGCGCTTTGCCGTCCCAGGCGAGCACGCCGTTGCGGGCAGTCCCGATCAACAATTGCCCCGTCTCCAAGGCAAGCAGCGCGGTCAGCTTGCGCAGCGGCGGCGATTCCGGACGCACCTGCCGGAAGGCGCGACCATTGCCGATGACGAGCCCTTCGCCGTCCGTGGCAACGAACAACTCACGCTCCGGTGCGGAGGCAGTGCGTGCCGCCACCATATGCACGAGGGGCGCGGAGGGCAGGTCTACTCCGGCGGTGAAGGCGCGCGCCACCGATCCGCCGGGCGATAACTCGTGTAGCGATGAAGCCGTGAGCGTCCACAATTGATCCTGAAACGCGGCCGCGTCGCGATAGCTGGCGGTGACGCCGAGCGCTTCAAAGGCCGCGGGGGCGCGCTGCAGGGCGACTGTCGCGAAACGGATTTCGTTTTCCTGCCGTAACTCGGATTCGGCGCGCGAGACCGCGCGTTGCGCCTGGCGCAGCCACACGATGCCTGTGAGCGCAGCCAGCGAAGGAATCGCGATCAGCAGCCAGAGACGCCAGCGGCGGGGCATTGTCATAAGATACGCGACAGCAGGCCGGCGACGTGAAAGAGCGCCGCCTGGTAGAGCGAACGGTCCCACAGATCGCGGCCGCCGAGCCAGCCGGCGAGTTCCTCCACCACGGGCTGCAGTTCCTCATGCCGTGCCGTGAGAAGCTCCAAATAGGCGTCGCGCTGCTCCCATCCGCCGCCGGCAAAGGCGAGCTTCGCATCCACCCATTCGGCGATGAGCAGCAGACGCTGACAGGCATTGAGCGGCGGCGGTTCGGAAACGCGCGTTTCGCGCTCCAGCCACGCATCGTGCGTGCGCTTCCAGAAGGCGAGAACGTCCAAGCCGCGGCGCGCGGTTTCCTCGCGGATCAGGATGTGTTGCACGATGTCGCCCACCGCCGTGGCGAGGCAGGTTTCGGAAAAGGCGGGCGAACGGTAGCCGAGCGCCGCCAGCCAGATATGCCCGTATTCATGGGCCAGCAACACGGTCTCGAGGCCTTCCCAGTCGGCGGCGCGCGCCTGATTGAGCAGGATGAAATGAAACGCTCCTTCTTCCCCTGTGTAATTGACGTTGAGCGCATGCGCCAGCACGAATTGGCGCACGAAGGCTTCCTGCCGCAGCAGGCGAGCCACGACGGCGCGGCCGGGAAAATCAGGCGGGAGACGAAGCGTGTTTTCCGGCTGCACGGTTTCGACGCGCACCAGTACGATCTGGCCCGAGGACAGCGCTTCGATCTCGCGATGCCATGCATCCAGTCCGGTCATGGTTGCCGCACCTCATGCCCCGCCGCGCGCAAGACAGCCACCGCGGCGGGCAAGGTGTCTGTCTTCACCAAAACATAATCGGTGTCAAATGTCGAGAGGGCAAAGATGCTGATGCGCGCCTCGGCCAGCGGGGCGGCAATGGAAGCGAGCACGCCGGTGAGGGAAAAATCGAGCGGCCCGTCCACCATCAGGGCGCTCCATCCGGCATTGCGGGCGGTGGTGTCCGGCGGAGCCAGGTTCTCTTCCATCACGTAGGATTGTTCGGTGGGCGTGCGGGTGCAGCAGAAGAAGGCGCCGGCGGGCGGCAGATGCCGGGGAGACTGGAAGATAGCAAGGCGGAAGGGGAGCACGGAAAGGGTCACTGGAAAACAGGATCGCACGCCTATTGACTGCGAGTACTTTATACTGTAAAGTTGTTTCCATGCCTTACCTGCCGGCGCCGATGCGTCTCGCGCCCCCGCTTCCGCTCCCCAGCAGAGCGCCCGTCCAGCCCCGCTACGCGCTGCTGCTGAATCCGTTTTATCCGAAGGACCCGCATGCGAGCTTCGGCAAGCACGTGCTGACACCGACACTCGCGCTGACCACCTTGGCGGCCACCACGCCCGCGCACTGGGACGTGCGCTATTGGGATGAGAACCTGCTGATGGGTCCGCCGCCGGCTACGCCGGTGCCGGAAGTAGTCGGCATCAGCGTGCATCTGACGTTCGCCCGGCGAGCCTTCGAACTGGCGCGGTGGTACCGTGCCATGGGCAGCAAGGTGATTCTGGGCGGGCTGCATGTGCTGTCGTGCCCGGAGGAATGCGCTCCGCACGCCGATGCGCTGGCGGTTGGCGATGGCGTGCAGTTATGGCCACGCATCCTGCGCGACATCGAAGCCGGGCGCCTGCAGCCGCGTTACGCGGCCACCTATGAGAACGACTACAACGACGATCCCGCGCCGCTGCGAAAGATACTGCCGCGCGGCCATTTTCTCACCACCACCAGCCTCATCGCCACGCGCGGCTGCCACAATCGTTGCGGCTTCTGCTATCTCTCCACCGATGGGCTGCGCATGCCTTACCGGATGCGCGACCCGGCGCAAATCGCCCGCGAGTTTGCGGACAACGGTGAGCCGTACGGTGTGTTCGTCGACAACAACCTCGGTTCGCGGCCGGATTATCTGCGCAAGCTGTGCCATGCCCTGCGGCCGCTTGAAAAGATCTGGAGCGCGGCGGTGTCGATCGATGTCACCGACGATGCTTCGCTGGTGCGGGAGATGGCGCTGGCCGGATGCACGGGCGTGTTTGTCGGCTTCGAATCGCTGACCGACGCCAACTTGAGCGATGCCCGCAAGAAGACGCCGAAGGCCGCCGATTACGCGCGGCGCGTGCGCCTGCTGCACGATCACGGGATTCAGGTAAATGGCAGCTTCGTGCTGGGTTTCGATCACGACGACAAGAGCGTTTTTGCGCGCACCGCCGATTGGACGGAAGAGAATCGCCTGGAATGCGCCACATTTCACATCATGACGCCGTATCCGGGCACGCCGCTATTCCGGCAGATGGAAGCCGAAGGGCGGCTGCTGCACAAGGACTGGACGCTGTACGATACGGCGCACGCGGTGTTCCGCCCCAAACACATGACAGCGGAGGAACTGGAAGAGGGCTACTCATGGATCTACCGGCGGCTGTTCTCTCACTCATCCATTTGGGCGCGCCGGCCCGAGGATTGGCGCGCGGTGCCCGCGTATCTGGCGATGTCGTATCTGTACAAGCGGTCCAATCGCCTGTGGCATTGGTTGATCCGCCACGGCAAGGTGCACGCGGTGTGGAGTCCGCTGGTGGAGCTATCGCGGCTGCGACATGTGCGCTTCCGCCGCGAGTTGGAATAGCGCGCCGGCGCACCGCAGGTAGGCAGCGTGTTCAGCGCCGGCGTGTGAGCGGGTCACCTGCCAAAGTAGCCGCTGATTTCCACCACGGCGTGTGTCCGCCGGTAGGCATACACGTCGATCGCTCCGTTCGTGCCCGCGGGAACAATGGTGGCATTCGTCACGGTCTGCCCTTCAAAGGCATTCAACACGGACGCGTTCGGCCGCGCCTGCCCCGTGGGATACACGGTGATGAACGGCATGGGAGAGCCACCGGGCATTGCCGTCACATTCACCACATAGCCCTTGGCGGTGGCGGGAATTCCCGTGCAATTGCCGCTGCCAGGAACCGTGACCGTGCGCGTCGTATTGTCGGCGTAGATGCCGCCCGTCACGGTCGAATCGTTGGCACGGCATTGGGTGACCGGGAAATAGTACAGCCCCTGTCCGTTATCCGGCGCGAAATATCCGTTGATATCCACAATGAAATCGGTCCGATCAAAGGCGTAGACATCGATGCTTCCATTGGCGCTCGCCGGCACGATCACATTGTTCGCGAGGATTCGACCCACAAATGAGTTGATGGACGACACATTCGGCTGGCTTCCTCCCGCCGGCCACAAGGTCATGAACGGCAACGGCTGCGGCGGAACCACGGTCAGTGTTGCCGAATAGGCCGTCGCCCCGGCCGGCACCTGGCAATACGGTGTTGCGGGGAACTGGAAGCTGCGCGTTTGGCCCTTCGCCATGGTGGGAGGCCCGAACGGACCCGGCGGCGTGCGGTAGTCGATGCGCGTCTCGATTACGCGGCAGGGCGTCAGCGGATAGTACACCAGGTTCGTTCCGCCCACCAGCGGATCGGCAAAATAGCCGCTGATGTCGATGAGGATGTCCGCGTCATTCGAGACATACACCTGAATCGCGCCGTTGCCTGATTTCACAATGGCCTGATTGGCCACAATCTGCCCATCGGGAGAACGGATGCTCCAGAAGTTGGGCCGCGACTCGCCGCCGGGCCACAGCGTCGCGAAATCCACTCCGCCACGCGGAATGAGCGTCACGTTGAGCACGTAGGCGCGCGCATCCGCGGGGATCTGGCAGACGTTGGAATTGGACATGGTCAGCGTCCGCGTCTGGCCCGCACTCAGGAACGGCGGCCCGAACACGCCCGTGCGTCCCTCGAAATTGTATTGGGCGCGTGTTTCCATGACGCGGCATGGCGTCATCGGCACAAAGCGCAACCCCGACACCACGGGCGGCGCTGTGGAGCCTGTCAGCGAGAGCGAAAAACTCCCCGTTTCCAGAATGTCGAACGTCGTGGCTTCAATCACGTACGTACCACTCTGCGGCAGGACAAATTGGCCCGACGGCGGAATGCGCGAATTGAGATTCCCGGCGCTGTCGTCGTCGGATGCGACCACGCCTCCCGAAGGCCCGATGAGATACAGATACGTATCCATGGTTGGCGATGTGAGCGTGATCACCACCTGCTGTCCCGCCGTCCCCGAGAAACTGTAGCGGGCCGCCAAAAAGCCCGGCCCGCGCGCCTGCGAACTGCAGCTCGCAAGGGTCAGCGAACCATTCACCGTCTGTCCCATGGCGATGGTGCCCGCCTGGCACCCGGAGGGAATCCCGCTTTGCGTAATGGTGAACGTCTGCCCGGCCACGGTCATGGTGCCAGTTCGCGACGACTGCCCGGGATTCGCGGCCACGCTGTAGTATGTGGCTCCACTGCCTGTGCCCGATCCCTGGCTGGTGACCGAAATCCAACTGGTGTTGCTCGAAGCCACCCACGAACATCCGGTCTGCGTCACCACATTCACGCTGCCCGTGTTGATGTTGTGATCCACCGATCGCGACGTGGGCGAAATACTGTAGGTGCACCCGGCCTGCGTGGTTACCTGCAGCGTGAAGGCTCCGGTTTCGGCATCGTCGAACGTCGTGGCTTCAATCGTATAAATCCCCGTCAGCGGCAGCGTGAAGAATCCTGACGGCGGAATGCGCGAGTCCAGTCCCGGCCCGGAATCGTCATCCGAGGTAACCACCGTGCCCGTCGGCCCGAGCAGGAAGAGGTATGTATCCACAGCCGACGACGACATGGAGATAGCCACCTGCTGCCCGGCAATTGCGCTGAACGTATAGCGCCGTGCGTAGCTTCCGGGACGCACCGGCGAGATGCAATCGGAAGCCGTGAGCGAGGCGTTCACGGTGGTTGGAATGGAAATGGGAGTGGTGCTGCACGTAATCGCCGTGCCCGATTGCGTCACCGTGAACGTCTGGCCGGCAATCGTCAGGCTGCCACTTCGCGTCGAAGTCGTCGGATTCGAGGCCACGGTGTAGCCGACCGACCCGCTGCCGCTGCCCGAGGCGCCGCTCGTGATCGTAAGGAATGTGGAGTTGCTGGAGGCCGTCCATGCTTGCCCTGCCCCCGCTGTGACCGTCACCGTGCCGGACCCTCCGCTTCCACTAAACGACGCCGAGGTTGGCGAGATACTGATCGCCGTCGTCGCCTGCCGCCAGTTTGCCGAAGTATTGCGCGTGTTGTTCAGAGTCAGCGCGTTGTTCGCATTCCCCGTTCCCGTGGCGATGCCCTGGTAGCTGGCGCCCGGATTCGACCAGAAATTCACGCGCGGGCAGTTGACGCCGCCCGAGCAGGCATACGCCATCACGGTCCGGAAAAACGGATTCACCGCGAACTGCTGGAAGCCGTAGGAATACGAGAACACACCGGGCCCGGAGGAGTTCCCCGCATCATGCGTCGCGCCCATGTTGTGGCCCATCTCGTGGCCGAAGCTGTAGTATCCGGTGGCGCAATCGCGGCGCACGACGTTGAAGGCGCGCGTCGCGAAGTCGCTTCCCAGATCGGTCAGCAGGTACGCCAGCCCGCAGGCATCGCCCGAGTTCACCCACAAGCTCACCACATCCGCCCGGTAGGTATTGCGCGTGGTGTGCACACTGTCCATGTATCCATCGCTGGTCAATCGCAGCCGGTTCAGATCCGTCGAGAAGGATCCCGATTCCGTGTAACTCACCTCCTCGGTTCGCGCCAGACGCACACGCTGGATCACTCCGCTGTTGGCATAGCCTTGATTGGTTTCGGCAATGCCCAGCGCCACCAGGTTCTGCATCGCCGTGGTTCCTCCGGCCGCCGACCGCGCCGCCGGCGTATACACCACCAGCACGTCGACGATGGAGCCATCATCCGCCTCAGTCAACGGCGCTCGCTTTACGGGCAGTTCGCCGGGCAGCACGCGCACCGGCTCCAAATCCGGGCCCAGCCCGGCGGAGTCTCGTTCCTGCACCCAATGCACGCTGTCATCGGCATAGCGCAGCGTGAACAGACGGCCGTCATCCGTGGTCAGGCTGGCGGCGTGGATTTTTCCCGTCACCGCCATCACCAGCCGTCCGCGCTGCGAGTTCACCACCTGCCCTGTCCAGATCAGCGTACGCGGGCCGGCGTGTTCCACTGTCTCCAGCCGCACCGGCAGCGCGGCATCTTCAAAGAGGTTGAACTCGACAACGCGCGGTTGGAATTTGGCCGCGGCTTCCCGATCGAAGAGCGTGCTTTCGATCTCCACGGGAACCGTGCGGCGCGCCGCCTCGCTTGGCGCCAACTGCGGCGCACGGCTCCAGGGAAGAGTACGAAAGACCTTCGGCGCTTCCTGCGCTGCCGCGGAACTCGCCAGGATGAGGCTCAGAATGAAGTGGCTTCGGCACATCGGACAATTCCTCCTCAATTAGTCTGAGGCATCCTCGGACGATAGCCGTACAACCGGCTTCATCGTAGCACTTACGGCAGCCGCCGGTGGATACACGAGGTTGGGAAATTAGTAAGATGTAGGGCGCCGATGGATGCTCACAGAATTGCACAGATGCTACTGGCCACCGCCATGCTCGCGGCCGGCCGCCATGCGCTTGGCTCGGAGACGGATCAATTCACCACACCCCGAGCGCCTCTCTACGACATCGGCCCAAGACTCTCTC
>CALFYN010000555.1 GCA_937952345.1 uncultured Acidobacteriota bacterium | reverse complement strand
AGCGTCACCTTCTCCGGAGCCAGCCAACAGTCCACCCTCCACCCCGAGCAGCCGCATCCCGCCCGGGTCAACTACTACCGCGGCAGCCTCCGCGCCGAAGCCGTTCCCGCCTACGAAGCCCTGCGCTATCGACGGCTGTACCCCGGCATCGATCTCCTCTACCACGGCCGCACCGGCGAACTCGAATACGATTTCCAGGTCGCCCCCGGCGCCGACCCGCGCCGCATCCAACTGCACTTCTCCGGAACCCAATCCATCAGCCTTTCTCCCGAAGGCGACCTCATTGTCAAATCCGCCAACGAGATCATGCGCCACAAGCGCCCCATCGCCTGGCAGGACATCGAAGGCCGCCGCACTCTCGTCCCCGCATGGTTCCGCCTCGATGGCGACACCGTCCGCTTCGTCCTCGCACCCTACAATCGCCGCCACCCGCTCACCATCGACCCCATTCTCAAGTTCGCCACCGTACTCTCCACCGCGGTCAGCGCCCTCGCATCCGATCCCGCCGGCAACACATTCCTCGCAGGCTCCCCCGTAGTCTCAACCACGGCGGACACCGAAGTCTTCATCCTCAAACTGGACCCAACGGGAAAGCTCCTCTACCGCACCATCCTCGGAGGCTATGGAGCAGACAGAGCCGCCGGCATCGCCGTCGACGCGCAGGGCAACCTCTTTGTCACTGGCCACTCCGAATCGCCTAATTTTCCCGTCAGCGGTGCACCATGCTCGGCTCTGCAATCGGACGCCTTCCTCAGCAAACTCGGCACATCCGGCATCCTCCTCGCTTCGCGCTGCTACGGCGGCATCGGCGTCGAGACCACCGCCGGCATCGGACTCGACAATGCCGGAGCGCCTTACATCGCCGGCGCCACCACGTCACAGGATCTGCCCACTACATCCCCCACAGTGCAAAGCCAGAAACTGGTCCCCGCATCCAACAGCGGCTTCCTCGCCAAGTTCGATCCCTCGAACCTGTCCCTGGTCTACGGCACCTACCTCGGCAACAACGCCTCCATCACCATCAGTTCCTTGGCTGTCGACCCAACCGGTGCCGCCATCGTCGCAGGCACGTCAACCGCGCAGGGCTTCCGACTCACTCCGGGCGCCTATCAGACCACCACAACAGCAAACCAGTTTTCAGCGGCCCCGTTCGTTCTCAAAGTGAATCCCGCAGGCACCGCTCTCGTCTATTCCACGTGGCTTCCAACAGCCAGCCCGTCCTTCACAAGCCCAATCGCAGCGGGAGTGGATGAGTCCGGCCAGGCTATCGTCGCTTACCCCGCTTCGTTTCCGGGGTCATCCTTCCCGCTTCAAATCGTCAAACTGAACGCTCAGGGAACGGGAGCCCTATTAGAAAAACCTGTCTACTATTTCTCGCAACCCGGCCCTATGCACATCGACCGTTTGGGAAACGTCTTGCTTGGGGGGCAGTCCAGTGACCTCAATGCGATAACACCAACCAACGACAGCCTCCAGGGAAGGCCGTCCCTGCATGCAGTCGTGAAGTTGTCTCCCGACCTCAGCAGCGTCCAACATATCGGACTCGTCAACGGTCAGGTCAGCGCCGTGGCTCCCGGCCCTTCGAACGATATCCTCGTCGCCTACAATGATTCCTTCAACGCTGCCTCTCCTGCCTCTCCCGTGACCCCGGGAGCATACTCAGAAAACCCGCAGTTCATTCCGCCCTTTGCCGTGTATCGCCTCACGCAGGGCTCCACCTGTTCACCGGCACTGGCGCCATCCACCAACTTCACGCTACCCACCACCGGAGGTTCCGGCACGCTGCAAGTCGTCGCGCCGGACAACTGCACCTGGATTGCCACATCCAGCAACACGTTCTTATTCCAGTTCACAGGAACCAGAACCGGAACCGGAAACGGTTCCATCCCCTATGCGTTTTCGCCAATCCCCGGAAATGAGCCGGGGCGAGTCTTCACCTTACGACTGTCGGCCACAGTGAGCTACGAGTTCACACAAGGCCAGCCTCCGGCTTGCCAGGCATCGCTTGGGTCTATATCGCCCATCCCCGTCTTGCCAGGAGGGGGGCGCACTTCCTTCACCACCAACTTCCCCGAAGGCTGCCCGTGGACGGCCACATCCAATGCCCCTTGGGCCACGCTATTCACGCCGGCCTCGGGCAAAGGCCCTTCCACGGTCGTCTTGGATGTACAGCCCAATACGGGCGCGGCCCGCACCACCACCATTTCCGTCAACGATCAGAACGTCATCCTCAATCAGAGTGCCTGTGATTACACCATTTCTCAATCGCTGCTTTGGAACGCCTTGGCCCAGTCCACTTTCCTCAACGTGTTCACTGCCTCCGGATGCTCCTGGACCATTTCCTCCAATGCCGCCTGGCTGCAAATCGGTGTCCCCTCAACCACCCTCATGAACGGCCCTGCTTCGGTGCCTGTTACCATCGAACAGAACACCACATCCTCACTGCGCGCGGCGGTCGTCACCGTTGGAGGGCGAACCATTTCCTTAACCCAATCCGCGTCCGATTGTTCCCTCACCGCTAGCTCGGCGAACCCCGTATTTCCCAGTGGGGGCGGCAACGGAACCATTCAGGTCAACGCAAACACCTGCACCGCTTTCCTCAATCTGAATTCCATTGGACAAAGTTCCTCCGCCCCCGTGACAGGACAAGGTCAGTTCGACTTCACCGTTCCCGCCAACACCTCTTCGCTTCCTCGCGGCTTCCTCGCCCAAGTCGGCTCAGGCCTGCGCACCCTCAAGCTGCCCTTCCTGCAAGAGGGCGTCAACACACCCCAACCCTTCACCGACGTGGCTCCCGGCAGCACCTTCTTCAACCACATCGCCATCCTCAAAGACCGCAACGTCACCCGAGGCTGCACCTTCGACGGCCAGCAGTACTGCCCTTCCAACACCGTCACCCGCGCCGACATGGCCCTCTTCCTCGCCCGTGCGATGAATCTCCAAACCCCAAGCCCGAACATCCCGTACTTCGACGACGTGCCCCCGACGCACCCGGCATTCCTCGCCATCCAGGCGATCCGCTCCGCCGGCATCACTCTCGGCTGCTCCTCCGTCCCCGCGCTCTATTGCCCCGATCAGCCACTCTCCCGCGCCCAGATGGCGGCCCTTATCATCCGTGCCAAGCAAGGCAGCGACAATTTCACCTACGTGAGCACCCCCTACTTCACCGATGTCCCCAACACGCACATCTTCTTCCGCCACATCCAATACCTGCGCGACATCGGAGTCACCCTCGGATGCACCACCACCACATTCTGCCCCGACAGCCCCAACACCCGAGGCGAGATGTCCGCCTTCATCGTGCGCGCGTTTCTCTCCGGCCAATGAGCCTTACGAAGCAGGCGGCGTGATCTTGTTCTCCACCGCATACCGGATCAACTCGCCCGTCGTATTCAGGTCCAGCTTTCCCAGCAGCCGCGTGCGGTACGTGCTCACGGTCTTGATGCTCAGGTTCAACCGCGCCGCGATCACGGAAGGCGTCAACCCCGCCCCCAGCATCTGCAGAATCTGCAACTCACGATCGCTCAGGTTCTCGTGCGGCGGCGCTTCCGACGGATGCAACACCAGGTTCGCCATGCGCTCCGTCAGCGCCTCGCTGAGATATCGCTTCCCCTCCGACACCCGGACAATCGCCGTCAACAACTCTTCCACCGGCCGGTCTTTGGTGACGTACCCATCCGCCCCCGCACGCAACGCCCGCAGCCCGAATTCATCATCCGGATGCACCGTGTATATCAGGATCGCGGTGTTGGGGCTGATATCCTTGATCTGCTTGATGACGTCCAACCCCCCGCGCCCGGGAAGGCTCAAATCCAGGACCAGCAGGTCGTAATAGTCCGCCGTGGCAAGACGGATGATTTGCGCCGGCTCCTCGGCCAACTGACACTGCGCGGACGGGAACTCGTGGTTGAGAATCCGCACTAATCCTTCCCGGACGGCAACATGATCATCGGCGATAAGGATCTTACGTATCAGATTGTGTGTATTATAACGGACCGTGCGATACAATCGGGAATTTCCCAACGCAGGAGGCCTCTCATGAAACGGCGTGAATTCCTACGGTCGGCTGCCGTCACTACCCTTTGCGGCCCACTCAGCGCGCAATCGTCCCGTCCCAACGTTCTCTTCCTCATTGTCGATGACCTCGATTGCCGCATCGGCTGCTACGGCGACCGGGTGGCCAAGACGCCGAACATCGACCGCCTCGCCGCCCGCGGCGTGCGCTTCGAACGCGCCTACTGCCAGTACCCGCTCTGCAATCCCACGCGCTCTTCCGTTCTCTCCGGACGCTATCCCCTCAGCACCGGAGTGCTCGACAACAACACCTGGCTCGTGCTCGAACCGGGCCAGCAGATTCTCCCCCGTTACTTCGAAAGCAACGGCTATCAGGCCGCCGAGTTCGGCAAGATCTGGCATGGGCCGAACCGCGGCTCGGTCCGAGGGACAACCACTCCGCAGGTTCCGACACCCGCCAACGGCCGTGCCCAGCAATGGTTCACACCCGCCGAACGCGCACGGCAGCAGGAGCAGAACCCCGCCTATTGGGACAACGTGCATTCCCCCTATCGCAACATGCAGGTACCTGCGCCATGGACCTACGCATGGGCCAACGTCTACGGCCCGCTCCCCGACGGCGACCCCGGTGTCGACGCGCCCATCGCCGATCGCGCCATCGCCGCCATGGAGAAGATGGCCCAAGGCGGCAAGCCGTTCTTCCTCTCCGTCGGCTTCCTTCGTCCGCATGTCCCGCTGACCGCGCCTAAGCAATACTTCGACATGTTCGACCCCGCCGAAATGCCGCTGCCCGCCGACTTCGACACCGAACCCCGAGCCATCCCCGGCGTGCCCCGTGACGAGTTCCGCCAGAACATCGATCTCTTCGCCGCCCGCTCCTTCAGCGCACAGGAAGCACGCGAAGCCATGCGCGCCTACTACGCCTGCAGCACGTACATGGATGTGCAACTTGGCCGCGTGCTCGACAAACTCGACGCCCTCAACCTTCGCGACAACACCATCATCGTCTTCTGGGGCGATCACGGCTGGCACCTCAGTGAGAAAGGCATGTGGGCCAAAGGTACGTTATTCGAAACCTCCGCCCACGGCCCGATGATCATCTGCGACCCGCGCCGCACCAAGGGCAAGCCATCTCCGCGCGTGGTTCAGTACCTCGACATGTTCCCCACGCTCACCGACCTATGCGGACTCCCCAAGCCTTCGTGGACACAGGGCACAAGCCTCCGCCCACTGCTCGACAATCCGCAAGCCGCATGGGACCGCGTCGCCTACACCGTGCAGACGCGCAATTGGTTCATCGGGCGTTCCGTGCGCGACGAGCGCTGGCGCTACACCGAGTGGGACGAAGGCCGCCGTGGCGCAGCCCTCTACGATCACGATTCCGACCCCCATGAGATGCGCAACCTAGCCGCCGATCCGAAGCACGCCGCCGTGGTCGAACGTATGAAGAAGCTCTTGCAAGCCTCAGCCGTGAACGGTCAGCCGCGCTCGGCGGCATGACGCAGCGCCTGCATGTAGCCCACGGCGAAAGCCCATCCCATCTCCGACATCGGCGTGTCACCGCTGAACTCCGGAGTGTGATCGGGGAGAATCAGCCGTGAGTAGCCCACGTCCTGCAGCGCCCGCATCGCCGCGGGCATGTCGCATTGCCCTTCGTCGTGGAACGTCTCGACATACTGCGTATACGGCGTCCGCACGCGCACGTTGCGGAAGTGCACATGGTGGATGCGCCCGCGCCCGCCGAAGTACCGGATCGCGGCCACGGCGTCTTCACCCATCTCCGTCATCACTCCCGTATCGAGCGTGATGCCGTTCGCCGGCGAATCGACAGTCTCGATCAGACGCTTCAAGTCGGCCAGCGAGCGCACCGGCTGCGCCGCCCCGCGATAGGTCTCCACCGGCGGATCGTTCGGATGCACCGCCAGCCGCACGCCGTGCTTCTCGGCCACGGGCACTACCTCTTTGAGGAACGCCGTCAGCCTCGTCCACATCTGCTCCCGCGTGTGCGTGCCCACGTTCTCTAACGGAGGCAGCCCCGCAATCCGCGCGGCGTCGAAGTCGCGCAAGCCCGCCCCGCCTCGTCCCGTCGTGCGTCCGTATCCTTCCGACGCACGCAGCGAGAAGAAGTTGTACTCCACCACGGGAACGCCAGCCTCGCCCGCCGCGGCGATGCAACGCTTCACGGCATCCATCTCTTCATCCGCCCCGGCCAATCCCAACGCGATGCGAGGCAACTGCCCGAGGTGAATCAACTCTCCCTGCAACCCCGCCGAGGCCAGATGCTCGCGAATGCGCTTGAGCTCCGCCACATCCCACGGCTTCAGCGTCTGCCCGGCGCGAGGCCCGCGATCGGTGGTAGGCACCAGCCCGCGCTTGGTCTCCGCGGTGTTGAAGACAGCGGGCATCATCACATGCTCCACGCCTACCACCCGCGAGAAGCGCATGGCCCTTTCCGATAGCCCAAGTCCCAGCGCCAGCTTCATGCGAGGCGTGGATGCCCGTTGCCGCACAGGCCCATTGGCCGCCTGCACCAGCCCGCGAATGTAGCCTTGCGAGAAGCTGCGCCCGATCCTACCACCGGGTAAATCGCCGGGTATGGAAGGCGTATGATCGGACACCAGCGAGCCCTGATAGTTCACTTGCCGATAGGCGCGCATAGCGGCCAGCATGTCCATGTCGCCATCGTCGATGAAGGTCTCCGTGTAACGCGGCACCTTGCCTCGAACGTTGCGGAAGTGCACGTGATGGATGCGCCCACGGCCTCCGATGCGCCGGATGGCATCGACGACATCAACACCCATCTCCGTCACCGTCCCCTGGCAGAACGTGAAGCCGTTGGCCTTGGGGAATGCGGTGGCGAACTTCTCAATCTCCGCGGTGTTGGTGAACAACCGCTCGATGCCGCGCAGCACGCGGACCGGCGGGTCTTTCGGATGCAGCGACATCTTCACGCCGGCCTTCTCAGCAGCCGGAAGTACACGGCCAAGGAAGTACTCCATCTGCTCCCACAGTTGCTGCCGCGTGATGACGCCGAACTCCGGGTACGGTGGAGCGTCCTTCACACGCGCGTAGTCGTAGGCCTTGTAGACCGCGCCGCCGCGTCCCGGCTCATCGAAGTAGCCGGCGTTGCCGCTCCATACGAAGTCCGGCGACCAGCGCCACTCGATCATCCCAACGCCCGCAGCGCCTGCCGCCGTGATGCTACGTGCGATATTGGCGATGTCTTCGTCTCTGCCGGCAGCACCCAGCATCGGCCTGCGCAGCCATGCGATAGGCACCATCAGCGAATGCAGATCCAAGCCGAAGGCGCGGCATCGCTGCTGGACAGCCTGGATGTCCTCCGTGGACCAATAGCCCTTGCCCGAGGCATCTACTTTGTCGGTGCCTTGCAGCACCACCCAGCGATGCCCCATCTGCGCGAGCCAGCGCAGTGTGCCATCGGAGAGATCGCCGATGTTCTCGGCAACGCGCGGTTCCCATCGCTCCGCACCGCGCAGCCACACACAGCCAGCGAGTCCGAACAATGATCGCCGCGTGAAGCTGAATGCCATAGCCGGTTACCGGAACACTTGCAGCAACTGGCCGCAAGCCCACTGCAGATCTTCCTGCGAGATGACCAGCGGCGGCGCCAGCCGGATCACATGGCTATGCGTCTCCTTGCACAGCACGCCTAGTTGCATCAGCCGCTCGCAGTAGCCGCGCGCGGGCTCATGCAGGTCGATGGCGATCAGCAGCCCGCATCCGCGGATCTCACGGATGGCGGGATGATGCAAGGTCGCTCGCAACTCGCCGAGCATCCATGCCCCCAATTCCGTCGCGCGCTCAGCCAGCTTCTCATCCAGAACCACCTGCACCGCGGTGCGGGCCACGGCGCAAGCCAGCGGGTTGCCGCCATATGTGCTGCCATGCGTGCCAGGGGCAAACACGCCCAACACTTCCTTGCTTGAAATGACCGCGGACACCGGATAGAAGCCACCCGAGAGCGCTTTGCCGAGGATGAACACATCGGGCTGCACATCCTCTTTCCAACAAGCGAACATCGCGCCGGTGCGGCCCAGCCCCGTCTGTATCTCATCGGCCAGCAGGAGCACATTGT
>CALFYN010000554.1 GCA_937952345.1 uncultured Acidobacteriota bacterium | reverse complement strand
GACGAGAAGCCGAGAACGAACCTGAAAGCGTGGGTGTCTCGAACCGGGCATCTGATGGGATTGAAGGCGCGCGGCAGGTTGTACCGGAGCGTGGCGTTAGACAGCGACGAAAACGGGCATCTTGACCCTTCGCCAAGTCCGGAAGATCGGGCCGCTTCTTCGCAGAGGCAGCGCAGATTGATGGCGGTAGTGAATGCTCTGGCGCCGCAGGACCGGGCGTGTGTTCATCTGCGGGCGGAAGGATTGAAATACAGGGAAATCGCGGGCATCCTTGGGATTTCGCTGGGGTCGGTGGCGCAGTCCATGGAGCGCGCCTTAGAGAGACTGCAGCGGGCGGAGAAAGGTTGACGCCAATGGCAACTGGGGCACAGCACATTTCAGACCGCGACTTGATTCTGTACATTGATGCGGAGTTGAGCACGTTGCGGCGCATCGCTCTGCAACGGCATATGGATCGATGCCGGGAGTGCCGGAGCCGATGCACGGAGTTGCAGGCAGCCATGCGGGGTTTGAGCGCGGCTATTCTCGCAGAGGACCGCAACGTCGGACAAGGAGAAGCGGAGGCCCGTTTGCGGGCGCGCATGAGCAAGTTGCCGAAGTCTCCGGCGGGTCACTTGCATCTGGCGAGGCTGACGGTGGCGGTCGCCATCGGAATATCCCTGATTGGGGCTGCGCTTGCGTTGCGCACAAGAAGCGGTGAGCAGCCCGGACTGGCGATGCCCAACCGGTTTCTGACGCCCGGTGCAGCCGTCCCGGTGAGCCGGGAGATGGTCTGCGCAGCCACCGAAGCCGATGAGTCGGCAAGTGTGTCCCCGGCGCTGGCGATTACGGTATTCAATCACTATGGAATCCGCAATCCGCAGGCGAGAGCCTACGAAGTGGATTACCTGATCACACCATCGCTCGGCGGAGCACAGGAGGTACGGAACCTGTGGCCGCAGCCGTATGCGAACGGGGTGTGGAACTCGCGAGTGAAGGATGCCTTGGAAGACCGGCTGCGCAAGATGGTGTGCGAAGGGCAGATGGAGTTGGAGGAGGCGCAGGGGGAATTGGCGCGGAATTGGATTGAGGCATACAAGCGGCATTTCCGGACCGACGAGCCACTGGCGGAGCACCGCAGTTTCACCAAAGATCGTGCCTGGGAGTAAGCCGCGGCGTTGTATACTCGCAATCGATGCAACCGAACCAGTTGAGCAGACGCGCGGTGCTGGCCGCGGCGCCGGCCATTTTGCGAAGCGCCCAGGCGCGGCGTCCGAACATTCTCTTCGCCATTTCAGACGACCAATCCTATCCGCATATGAGCGCGATGGGAGATCGCGTGGTGAAGACACCCGCGTTCGATCGCGTCGCCTCACAAGGGGTTCTGTTCCAGCAGGCGTACAGCCTGTCGCCGGGCTGCGCGCCGTCCCGAGCCGGATTGCTGACCGGACGATTCCCGTGGCAGATTGAGGAGGCGGGAACGCATGCCAGCCTGTTTCCACGCAAACTGGCGGTCTACCCCGAGATGCTGCAGAAAGGCGGCTATTTCGTGGGGTTGACGGGAAAGGGAGCCGGGCCGTGCAATTTCCGGGAAGCGGGTTGGCCGCACAATCCCGCGGGGCCTTCGTTCGACCAAGTGAAGCTGAGCGGCATGGACAAGGCCATGTCCTCGAACGACTACGCGGGCAATTTCCGTGCATTCCTGCAAGCGCGTGGAAAAGATCAGCCCTTCTGCTTTTGGTACGGCGGTGCGGAACCGCATCGCACCTACGTCAAGGGATCGGGCCGCAAGTCCGGTAAACGTATCGAGGATGTCGTGGTGCCTCCCTTCCTGCCGGACACGGAGGAAGTTCGTTCCGACATGCTCGATTACTACCTTGAGATCGAGCATTTTGACCGCCACCTGATGCGGATGCTAGAGGAGTTGGAGAAGCGCGGTGAGTTGGAGAATACGCTGATAGTGGCGACCTCCGACAACGGGATGTCGTTCCCGGGCGCGAAGGCCACGATGTACGACTATGGCATTCACCTTCCACTGGCCCTGATGTGGCAGGCACAGGGTAAAGGCGGCCGCAGTTGCACTGACCTGGTGAGCTTCGCCGATTTCGCGCCGACGTTCCTTGAGGCAGCGGGAATGACCAAGCCCACACAGATGGTGGGACGAAGCCTGTTGCCGATCTTGCGTTCCAGCCGTTCCGGTGCAATCGACGTGGAGCGCAAGCGGGTCTTCTCGGGGCGCGAACGTCATTCGCATGCGCGCTTCGACAATCTGTGTTATCCGGCGCGCGCTTTGCGTGAAGGGAATTATCTGTATGTGTGGAACATGAAGCCGGACCGGTGGCCGGCGGGCGATCCGGAGTTATTCGCGGACATCGACGGAGCACCGTCGAAGGATTGGATGCTGGCGCATCGCAACGAACCAAAAGTGAAGCCGCTGTTCGAACTCGGCTTCGGCAAGCGTCCCGAGGAACAGATGTTCGATGTGTCCAGGGATCCGGGGTGTTTGCGAAATCTGGCCGGCGAGAGTGCGCAGGCGGCAACACGGAAATCGATGCGGGCCACACTCGAGAAAGCGCTCACTGAACAGAAGGATCCGCGCCTTACGGGAAACGGAGACATTTGGGAGCGCTATCCGCGCTACTCGCCGATGCGGCCGCAGTTGGGCGGCTTCGCGGATGAGGGCAAGTACAACATGAAGTACGGCAAATAGGCTAGTCGGCGGCTGCGGCAGCCTGCATGGCATGCAACTCTTCGGCGCGATACCCGCCGCGCGCGCGGAAGAACAGAAACAGTCCGGCAAAGACGGCGATCAGGATCAGCGGCAGCACAGCCACGTAGCGGAAGGCGGCTGCGGCTCCGGCCGTGTCATACCACCCGCCCATCACCGGCAGAACAAAGGCCACGGCGAGATTTCCCGTGCCACCCATGATCGCCAGCAGCAGAGCCCCGCCGCGTGGGAACAGTTCAGAGGTGACGCCGAGCATCGTCGGCCAAAAGTAGGTCTTGCCGATGCCGAATAGCGTGGCAGCAAGGAAAGCATCGGTAGGCGTTTTGACGCCGCCGAGCAGAAAAAGCCCGGCGGCGGCGAGAATCGCCGAAAGGGAAAGCAGGCCGAAGGGCGAGAATTTGTGTGCCATCGGGCCTCCGAAGAATCGCAGCACGAACATCAGGCCAGCCGTGTAGACCAGGATGAGAATGCCCTGCATCCCGGTGAGTTGCGTGATGAGCGAGCCGACCCATTGATCGGGCGCAAGTTCGGTCGCCGCGGTCATCCACATGCAAACCCATAGAAGGAGAAACAGGGGACGCATCGATTCACGAAGCATTTCCGACGTGGAAACGCCGGCTGATACGCGCTCCGTGGCCGGGAAATGCTGGCCGCGAATGAGCAGCAGATAGCCGAGGGCGGGGATGAGAATTGTGCCCAGTTTCACTTGCCAGCCAAGCGTCTGCAAACTGGCCGATGCGCCGGGCGCATCGAGGCCCATGAGCTTGGTGATGGCAAAGGCGGCCAGCCCGCCGCAAATCAGCCCGCCAGGCCACCAGGCATGCAGCACGTTCATCTTGTGTGTTTTGTCCTGCGGATACAGCGTGGCGCAGAGCGGATTGATGACGCCTTCCACTAAGCCCTGGGAAAGGCCGAGGGCGAGCATACCGCCGTAAAGGATGAGGAATCCGGGGTCGGAATAGAACGGCGCGACGGGCGCGGACGGACGCGGGGCAAAGAGAATGGCAGCCACGGCTACGATGTATCCCCACGATGAGATGGAAAGCAGGCGGCGCATGCCGAAGAAATCGACCAGCGATCCACCGATGAGAATGGAGACGGTGAATCCCCAGAAGGCGGGGCTGAGAATGAACCCAATCTGCTCCTTGTTCAGTTTGAAATCGGCGCCCAACGCGTCGAGGATATCGCCGCGAATGGAGAAGACCATCGACGTGGTGACCAGCGCGAGACAACTGGCAAGAAACAATCGCCCAGGATTCATTGAGGCAGTATATATCCTCGTGCAGCCGCTATGCTGGAAACCATGATCTCGCTTCGCAAGGCCACGCTGGACGACCTGCCATTCCTGATGGCGCTGGAGGAGGAGACTTGCCGGCAGGGCTTTACCGGCACGGACACAGAGGAAGAACACCGGGGTTGCCTGAAAGACGAGGATTACGGGTACTGGATTGTTGAGGAAGGCGGGGCGACGGCGGGGTTTGTCATTCTTTCCGGGCTGGCCTCAGGCAACCGCTCCATCCTGATCAAGCGAGTGGCTGTGTCGGTGCCCGGCCGCGGGCATGGGCGCGAGGCAATGCGGCAGGTTCTGCGGCTTGCTTTCGACAACTACCGTGCACACCGTGTGTGGCTGGATGTGTATCCCGAGAATGAGCGGGCACGGAAGGTATACCGCGCGCTGGGGTTTCAGGAGGAAGGTGTGATGCGTGACTGCATCTGGAGCGGCGGACAATTCCGCTCCCTGATCCTGATGTCTCTGCTCGAAACGGAGCCCGGCGCGCAGGAGGTGCGGAATGCCTAGTGTTTTTCCGCCGCAGGTTGTGGACACATTGTCGGAGGCGCTGGCCGTTCTTACGGCCATGATCACGCCGGCGTTGCTGCTGTCGGCATCCGGCACGTTCGTGCTGTCAACCTCGATCCGGCTGGGTCGCGTGGTCGACCGGGTGCGCGCCATCGCCGACCGCATGGATCAGATGATGCATGAGCCGGCACTGGAATTGCTGGAAGAGCGAAAGGCAATGTTGATGGATCAGATGAAGCTGCTCAGCAGGCGGGCGACCGTGCTGCAGAGGGCTTTGACGGTGTTCTATGTCGCGTCCAGCCTGTTTGTATTAACGAGCGTGGCCATCGGCATCGATGCGCTATTCAACCGAGGCGAGTTGCACTGGCTTCCCGTGGCACTGGGAATCAGCGGGGCGTTCTGCCTGCTGTACGGCTCGTGGCTGCTGATAGGCGAAGCGCGCGGAGCGGTGAATGGACTGCGCGACGAGATGCGGTTTCTCAATCGCCTTGTGGACCACATCCATCAATGAAGGTTATGTCCCAAGTTCTTCCGAAGCATCGATCTGAAACCAGAGAAACGCGCCGAGGAACAGAGCGGCAGCCATGGGAACGAACGGCGCATCATAGCTGCCCGTTTGCTGCACAATGTAGCCGTAGAGCACAGAGCCGATGAGTCCGCCGGCCTGCGCGGATGTGTTCAACAGGCCGCCCATTGCTCCCGCATACTTGTGGCCGATGTCCAGCAGCACTCCAAACACGCCTGCCTGCTGGAAGGTAATGGCGCCGTAGACCAAGGCGAGGAAGAGGACGGTCAACACCTGGTCGCGGGTGAGCATGGCGGCGATGGCGAAAAAGCCGGCAGCGCCGAGTGAAGTGACACCCAGGGCGCGGCGTCCCATTTTGTTGCCCAACCGGCGCACGAGATAGTCGCTCAGGATTCCGCCCAACATGGTGGACACAGCGGCAATGACAAAGGGCATGGCGGACATCCACAAGCGGCCTTCGGTGAAGCCACGAGCCTTGACCAGAAAGGTGTGGAACCATGTTTGGTAGAAATTGAAGACGTAGGCGTAACAGGCAACAGTGACCATCATGGCGAGAATGCTGC
>CALFYN010000553.1 GCA_937952345.1 uncultured Acidobacteriota bacterium | reverse complement strand
CAATATATGGTTTAATTTGTCGAGGTAATTTAAGGAATATCGAAAAATACCATGAATCCAGAGTCCAGCCACGCGCTGGAAGAAAGGAGTCATCGTATGCCGGACTATCCTCCGAACTTTCCTCCCACGGAACCGGATCCTCCCTTCTGGTTCTAATGTGACGCGCCCCGCGGCTTGACAGCATGTGACGCGGGGCCAGGTTGACAGGCTGCCTGTCTTTCTCCGATGTTGGTTCTAGGGGTGCCGGAGGTTCCGGTACCCCTAGGAAAATCCCCTGCCATCGGGCTTCTCCGTACCAGGAGGGAGACCCATCCTCAGTCTCAACGT
This sequence comes from uncultured Acidobacteriota bacterium, assembly GCA_937952345.1. GTDB lineage: Bacteria > Acidobacteriota > Terriglobia > Bryobacterales > Bryobacteraceae > CADEFT01. Next base: position 4,404 of record CALFYN010000553.1, on the reverse strand, counting down.
ACTGCTGACCCTGTACCTGGCGGTGTCCGGAGTCCACGCACCGGGCCGCCTCGTGTACGACGCCTGGAATGCTCCAGTGGAAGCTGCCATCCGGACTCAGAACTGGAAGGCAGTGGTGGAGCATGCCCGCCAGGGTGCGATGCTCAGCGGCGGCTTGCCCGCCCAGGCAGCTTATTTTCACAGTTTTGCCTGTGTGGGGAATCTCTTCCGGCACCGCTACCGCGAAGCCGTGCAGGCCGGTCTTGCGGCCCGCGAGGCAGCGTTGGCCAGCCGCAACCGGCGAATGCTCGCCCGCGCCGAATACTGCCTGATGCGCGTGTACCGCATCCTCGGGAATATCGACCTCTCCTATCAGGCGGGTAGTGCCATGCTGGCCGCGCTCGAACGGGAGCCCAGATCGCGGACGATGGAATACCGCGCCTTCTTTGCCTACGTCATCGCCGGCATGGGACGGCGGCAGGAGGCCATTGACCAGTTGCTCATGGTGATCCGTGAAACCGAAGATACGCCATTGCCTCCCAGGGCCGACCCCATGTTTGTCCGCCGGATCGAGTCGAGCAAGGCGGATGCCCTCGAACAGATTGGATGGATTCTGCTCCGTGAGGGCGACCTGATCCGCGCCGAGGAGTATCTCCTGCACGCCTTCCGCATCCGCAAACTGCTGGACCGATCCAAATTGAATTGGTCCTACAACAGCCTCGGCGAACTGCGCATGGCACAAGGCCGGCCGGCCGAGGCTGCCAGCCTCTGGACCAAGTCCGTCTCCGATCACACGTCCGGCTTGGAGTCATGGTTTCCCCTGACCTTTCGCGCCAAGGCGAATCTCGCCCTCGGCAGGAACGCCCAGGCTCTCGACGATCTTCTCGCCGCCCTCCATTCCGTCCGCGACCTCAGGTTGCACCTCCCCTTCGGTGACGATATTCAGGTGGAGTCCGAGGTGAGCCTCCAAACGATTTTCTCGCTTGCCGTGCGCACGGCCGCCGAGATGGGACGAGCCGATCTGGCTTTCTCCATCGCCTCCGAAAGCAGGGCCTACAGCCTGCGGGCGCGTTCGGCCGCGGGGAGCGAATGGGCCACCCGGTTGCCGGCCCGATATTGGGACGTCCTGCAGGATCTGCGGCGGTCGGCGGCAGGCGCCGGTTCTGCCTCCTTGCGCCGCGAACTGGCGGAAATGGAATCGGCCGCCGGACTTGCCTCCCAGTCGTTCCATCCTTCGCAATTGTCTTGGCAGACCGTCGCCCGCTCGTTGCCCGCTGGAGATCGCTTTACATTTTTTTACATGCTGGACCAAAATTCGCTGCGCTGGACCGTCGAGAACAATCGCCTGAGACAGGACTGGATCGAAGGCAAGGCGGCGATTTCAGACGCCGCCAAAGCCTTCATTGATACGGTGCTCGAGAATCGGCCTGGCCACAGGGAAACCGGCAGACGGCTTTACGGCTCGATTTTCAGCGGCTATGATTCGCTGCCCGCCGGCGCCGTCTGGACTGTTCTGCCCGATGAGGAGCTGTTTCAGGTTCCTCTGGCCGCGATGACGAATCCCGCCTCAGGCCGGTATCTGGCGGAGGAATCCGCTTTGCGAATTGCCGCGGGCCTGACGGAAACCGGGGGACCGGTGACGGCTTCCAACGGGCGCTTCACGGCCTTCGCCGACCCGATCGGCAACCGCGCCGACCAGCGCTGGAATCCCGGCATGCGCTGGTGGACCCGCATCGGGTTGCCCCGCCATGGCAATAGTATGGAATTTCCAAGACTCTTCGGCAGCCTCGCCGAGGCGGAGCGTTGCGTCCGGGTTTGGGGCGCGAACCGATCCCAAGTGCTGGCCGGGAGAGATCTGATGCAGCCCGGCATCCTGTCGGAGCGAGCCTCCGTCGTGCACTTTGCCACCCATGTCTTTCAGCCCGGCGGTGCTTCTGACTCCTCACCCTTGATTCTTCTTGGGTTGAGCGATGGCGGCGAGCCCGTTACACTGTCCGATGCCGAAATTCAGGTTTTGGGCGCCGCCCCGGATTTGGTGACGTTGAGTGGCTGCGGTTCGGGAGCCGGACGGCTGGCCGCTGGCGCCGGCCTGCTCGGCCTGACTCGCGCCTGGCTGATGGCAGGCTCAAAAGGGGTTCTCGCGAGCTTGTGGGCCGTCCCCGACGGGTCCGGGGCGCTCTTTGAAGGCTATTACCAGTGCCTCCGCGGATCCCAGGTCATGAACTCCCGGCAGGCCGCTCTTTGCCTCGCCGAAGCGCAGACGGCGGCAGCCGCCTCCAGCCGGGTCTCGGTTTGGGGCGCATACTTCGTCATTTCTCTGTTAGGGAACCACGTTAGCTGATCTGCTTATGGTATTGGCGTTTATAATCCATGTATAATAAAAACGCACGCCGCTGCCATGTTGGGTGAGACACTTGTTTGCGCCCCCTACCCTGCATGATGCGCATAGTACTACGACCTCCGGTTTCTCAAATTGCTGAAAAAATTGACATTCGATGAGAGGAACAAGGTTGTACTACCACTTACTTATTCCTAGCGGAATACACAGTTTGGTCGCACAGCAGTAACTCTGCCACTTTCAGGGGTGGCTGGAAAGGACGCGGTGTGCATGCTTGTCACGCACGACGATATTGGTAACGACGGCCGGAACTCTGGCGATGTTGTACCCTCGAATGAAGAATCTGATCGCGGACGGGAGAACCGGCTTGCTCCAATAGATCTGAATCTGAAGGATTTAGTCGACAGGATACGCGCGGAAGACCCCACCGGGATGGAGGACTTATACCGGATCTTTTCAAAAGGTGTTCGGTTTTATTTATGCCGGCAACTGGGCGCTCAGGAGTTGGAAGACAAAGTGCACGACACTTTCGTCATTGTATTGCAGGCGATCCGGCGCGGCGATTTGCGCGAACCCGAGCGGCTGATGGGCTTCATCAGGACAGTTGTCCGCCGCCAGGTGGCTGCCCACATCGACGTGGCCATTCAAAGCCGCCGCGAACATACTGGCCTGGATGTCGGTCCCTCTATAGTCGATGCCTCCAGCGACCCGGAGGAGAACTTCATCGTTCAGCAGAAAGCCGAACTAATGGAGAAGATCCTCGGTGGTATGCCCAAGCGCGATCGCGAGATCCTCACCCGTTTCTATCTCGATGAGCAGCCGCAGGATCAGATCTGCCGCGAGATGCGGCTTTCCGAGACGCAGTTTCGCCTGCTCAAGTCACGAGCCAAGAGCCGCTTCGGAGAACTGGGCAAAAAAAAACTCTTCCGTAAGCCGATTCAATCAGTTTTGTTGAGAAAATCTGCTTCCGCGTAGCACTAGGTGAGTAGAGCCACCGAGCCGTTCGAGGCGAAGTGGAGAAAGAGGTCCTGCTAAGGATGAACTACTTGGATCACTTGCCCGAAGAGACTCTGGAAGCTTACGTCATGGGGAATCTTCCGGAGCAAGACGTCAACTCTCTCGAAGATCACTTGCTGCTGTGTGAACACTGCCAATTGCGCACCCAGGAAGCGGAGTTGGACTGGAGGGCGAAGTGCCTCGCGTTGCAGCGCATACGCGATCGCGAAGGTTCCAGAATGTCGGCTGTCCGGCGCTTCTGGGATGGCCTGTTCGGTTCAACGGCTGCCAAGGCTGGTTGGGCGGTTGCCGGCGCTACTGTAGCCATCGCCGCAATCATGCTGCTGCCCTCCACTAAGGACAGTGACTTCACCTACCGCACCGTCGAGTTGTCCGCGATGCGCGGTGGGGAGGAACTATCCGTTCCCGTAAATACCAAGGAGAGGTTGCGCCTGCACCTCGACCTGACGGAGTTGGAAAAACTCTCCGCCTATCATGTGGCCATTGTCGACGCTTCCGGTGATTTGGTCTGGGAAGAAGACCAGAAAGCCCAGGGAGAAGAGAGCCTGAACATCAACGTATCCAAACGGCTGGTGCCGGGCACATATTGGGTCCGCTTGCTCGATACCGCGCCGAATCGCAGATTGCTCCGCGAATACGCGCTGCCGCTACGCTAGCTGTCTTTACATCAACAACTTCTGCAACAGCGCCTCGAGCGCTTTGAGGTCTGCCTCCCCCACCAGTACCTTCACCTTTTTCCCCGTCTTGTCATAAACGATCGAAAGTGGCAATGCCCCGCTCCACTTCGGGTCAACCGCCTGGATGAAACTGTCCTCGTTCGACGTCTTGCGCAGATAGTGCGGCGCCGGAACCTTCGTTGTGTCCAGGAATCGCTGCGCCTTGCCCTCATCTTCCGGCTCATCGGCGGAGATCGTCATCAAGAGAAAACCCTTCGGACCGTACTTGTGTTGCAGTTGGACCAATGCCGGCATTTCCGCGCGGCAGGGCACACAATACGTCGCCCAAAAGTTCACGAGCACCACTTTTCCTTTATGTGCGGCAACCTGTTTGGCGTAGGTAGCTTCCGTCAC
>CALFYN010000552.1 GCA_937952345.1 uncultured Acidobacteriota bacterium | reverse complement strand
ATCAGGCCAGCAGCTTCTTCACCACCTTGCCGTGAATATCGGTGAGGCGGAAGTCGCGGCCCAGATGGCGATAGGTGAGCCGTGTATGATCGAAGCCGAGGCAGTGCAGAATCGTGGCTTGGAGGTCGTGGACATGGATGGGATCTTCTTCGGCCCGCATGCAGAATTCGTCGGTCTTGCCGACCACTTGCCCGCCTTTGATTCCGCCGCCCGCCACCCACAGTGAGTAGGCGAATGGATGATGGTCACGCCCGCCCTTTTCCGGATCGCGCCCCAAGCGGTGTTCCACCATCGGGGTGCGCCCGAACTCGCCGCACCAGACCACGAGGGTGGAATCGAGCAGGCCGCGCTCCTTCAAGTCGGCCAGCAGAGCGCCCACGGGCTTGTCAGTACGGTCGCAGTTTTCTTTGAGCTTCTTGTTGAGTTCGGTGTGGTCGTCCCAGGAAGCATCCGCCAGCAAAACGAAGCGCACACCTCGTTCCACCATGCGGCGCGCCAGCAGGCAGTTTGTGCCGAAAGCGCGCGTGGTTTTGTCGTCGATGCCATAGGCTTCGCGCGTGGCGGCGGTTTCCTTGGAAAAGTCCAGCAGCCCCGGTGCGGCCATCTGCATACGGAATGCCAGTTCATACGAGGAAATACGCGAGGCGATATCGAGTTCGCCGGTCTCCTCCATATGCTGCTCGTTCAGTTCCTTCAACGCATCGAGTGTGGTGCGCTGGGTTTCCCGCGAGAGCTTGCCGGGGTTGGAGAGATACAGAATCGGGTCTCCCGAACTGCGGAACACGGTCCCTTGATAGTGCGAGGGAAGGAATCCGTTGGTCCAATTGGTGACGCCGCCGGAAGTTCCTCGGCCAGAGGCGAGCACGACAAAGCCCGGCAGATCCTGCGATTCGCTTCCTAAACCGTACGTCACCCATGCCCCGACCGACGGACGCCCGAACTGCATACTGCCGCTGAACAGCAGCAACTGGCCCGGATGATGATTGAAGGCGTCGGTGTGCATCGACCGGATGAGGCAGATATCATCGGCGCGCGCGGCGGTGTGGGGGATCCAATCGGCGATCTCGGTGCCGCATTGCCCCCACTTGCGGAACGTGCGCGGGCTGGGCAACACGCCTGCATCCGGCTGTGCGAAGGCCAGCTTCGATTCGTAGAACTTGATGAATTCCGGCGGAAGGGGCTTGCCGGCATACTTGGACAGGCCGGGTTTGGGATCGAACAAATCGAGCTGGCTGGGGCCGCCTTCCATGAACATGAAGATGACGTTCTTCGCTTTGGCGGGGAAATGCGGTTGCTTCGGCATCATGCCTTCGGCCGCCAGCCGTTCGGCCAAAGCAGCGGCCCACATGCCACCGGCGCAACGTCTCAAGAAACTTCGGCGAGTCGCGTTCATTCGATTCCTACTCCCTGTGCAGAAACTCATCCAGATTCAGCAGCACACGCGCCATCACGGTCCACGCGCCGCCCTCGGCCGCCGTGGCGTTGGCCACTGTCTGGGGATGCAGATAGGCCGCTTCCTCGTCATCGCCGCGAAGCGATGCCGCTTGTTTGTCGAAGTAGCTGCGTAACGCGGAAACTTCTTTTGGTTTCGGATCGCGGCTGAGGCACAAACGGAAAGCGAGCTTCATGCGGTCTTCAAAACTGGCCTCCCCTTCCCGCAGCAGCCGAACACCGAGTGACTGCGCGGCTTCGAGAAACACGGGGTCGTTGAGCAGATTTAGAGCCTGTAGCGGCGTGGTGGACCGTTGGCGCCGGCTGCATGCCAGAACGGCATCCGGCGAATCGAAGGTCATCAATTGCGGATAAGGCACGGTGCGCTGGAAGAAGATGTACAACCCGCGGCGATACTTCTCCGCACCTTTTGATTCGGGCCACTTCACGCTATTGGCGTAGCTCAATTCGGTGACCCCTTTCGGTTGCGGCGGGCGGATACCGGGGCCGCCGACCGTGGGTGTCAGCAATCCAGACGCGGCCAGCGCGGAATCACGAATCAGTTCCGCCGGCAAGCGTAGCCTGGTTTGCCTCGCCAACAGCCGGTTATCCGGGTCTTTCTCCTTGAGATCGTGCCGCGCCTTGGACGACTGGCGATACACAGAGGAAGTCACGATCTCCTTATGGAGCCGCTTGAAGCGCCAGCCGTTTTCCATGAAATCGGCCGCGAGCCAATCGAGCAACTCGGGATGGGAAGGTGTCTCTCCACGCGTGCCGAAATCTTCCGAGGTGAGTGACAGGCCTCTTCCGAAGTATTCCTGCCACACGCGGTTCACCGTGACTCGCGCGGTGAGGGGATTATCGCGCGATACCAGCCAACGCGCCAGGTTCAGGCGGTTTGGCTCCCCTTGCAGGGGCGGCAGCGCCGCCAGCGTGCCGCGCTGCACTTCGACACCCGGACTGCGGAAATCGCCGCGCATCAGAATGTGGCTCTTGCGTGGAGTGAACGACTCACGCACCGACTGTGCCATTGTGATTTTCGGCATTCCGTTCAGCAGTGCTGCCCATTCCTTCTGCAGCGATTTCCAATTGCGCAGTTCCAGTTCTTCCTTGGAGAATACGTCCCCCGCACGCTGGATGAAGTAATCCACCAATTGTTCCTGCTGTTCGCGGGGGCGTTTGGATTCCTCCAAACGAAGTACCGGCTGAAGACCATTGGTGAGGTTGCCGACGTACTTCCAGGCGAATTGAATGGGGTCGTTGTTGCCCGGTTGGTCCGCGGCCGCCAGCAGTTTTGTGCGCCACTGCTGCATGAACTCGGGGCCGCCGTAGCTTTCAAACATCGCCTTTCGCGAAGCCTCATAGCCGGGGCGCGCCGCCAGCCATGGGCCCAACTCGCCTGGCAGCGGCGATTCCACATCGTTATCCACCAGCGGATTGAAGAAGGCGAACAGCGAATAATACTCGCGCTGCGAGATGGGGTCGTACTTGTGATCGTGGCACTCGGCGCAACCCACGCTGAGCCCCATCCATGTTGTGCCGACGGTGTTGGCGCGGTCTTTCACCTGCGCAATGCGGAACTCTTCCGTATCCACACCGCCTTCGCGGTTGGTGAGCGAGTTGCGGTAGAAGCCTACTGCCGCGCGCTGGTCGGAGGTAGGATTCGGCAGCAGGTCGCCGGCGAGTTGTTCAATGGTGAACCGGTCAAAGCCCATGTCCTTGTTAAAGGCGCCGATTACGTAGTGCCGGTAGCGCCATGCCCAGGGCCGGGGACTATCCTTTTCATAGCCATCCGAATCCGCATAGCGCGCCAGGTCGAGCCAGTGGCGCGCCCACTTCTCACCGTAGTGAGGAGATTGCAGAAGACGGTCGACGACTCGCTCGTAAGCGCCGGGAGCAGTATCGGCAAGGAAGTCGTCCAACTCGGCGGGCGTCGGTGGGAGTCCGGTCAGGTCCAGCGAAACCCGCCGCAAGAGCGTTGCTTTGTCGGCTTCGGGCGAGGGTGTGACACCTTCTTTTTCGAGGCGCGCAAGTATGAACCGGTCAATGGAATTCCTGGCCCATGCCGTCTGCTTCACCGCCGGATCCCTGGGCTTGGTGATGGGCTGGAAGGCCCAGTGGTTGCTCTTTTGGACCTTCGATGCCGATGGCCCGCTATTGGGGAACTTCGCGCCGTCCGCAATCCACGACTTCAAAACGTCAATCTCGGCACGCGTCAACTTCGCGCCCGCGGGCGGCATTTTGCCCGCTTCCACCAGTTGGATCATCTTGCTGCCGGCGGCATCCCCGGGCCGGATGGCCGCGCCGGAATATCCACCGCGCAGGGCATCGGCGGCGTTGTCCAGTCGCAAACCGCTGCTTTGCACCGCGCTGCCATGGCATCCGGTGCATTTCTTCAGCAAGGGCGCGATATCGCGGACGAAATCCGGCGCTGCCGCCCAACTCGCCGGACTCAATAGAGACAAGGCCCAGATAACGGAGATCACGCTCCCCATTGTATGCTCTCCGTGTTCCTTTGGGCAGCGGACGCCGATCATGCTACACTCGACCCCGAAAGACGAGACTGAGGAAATAAGAGTGACGAAAGACGAAATTCTGCTGGCGCAGAAGGAACATATCTTTCCTTCGGTATTCCACTACTTCAAAGAACCCTTGATCCTCGATCGGGCCAAGGATCAGTTTGTGTGGGATGCCGATGGCAACCAGTATCTGGATTTCTTCGGCGGCATTGTCACCATCAGCGTGGGCCACTGCAACGAAACGGTCAATGCGAAGGTACGTGCTCAGATTGACAAGCTGCAGCACGTGTCCACGGTGTTTGTCACGGAACCGCAAGCTGCGCTGGCGAAGAAGGTTGCCTCCATCACGCCTGGCGGGCAATTGACGAAATCTTTCTTCACCAACAGCGGTACGGAGGCCAACGAAACCGCCATTCTCGCCGCGCGATGCTACACCGGCGCGACGGAGATTGTGGCTTTGCGTCATTCCTATCATGGCCGCTCGGCCATGGCCATGGGGCTGACCGCACAGTCCTCATGGCGGCTGGGGCCATCGCTGCAGCCGGGCATTGTGCATGCGCACAACGCTTACTGCTATCGCTGCCCGTTTGGTTTGAAATACCCGGAATGCGATGTGCGTTGCGCCAGGGACGTCGAAGAACTGATTCGGACAACCACCTCAGGCCGCATAGCCGGCTTCATCGCTGAACCAATCCAGGGCGTCGGTGGATTTGTCACACCACCCAAAGAGTATTTCTCCATTGTGGAGAAGATCGTCCGCAACGCCGGCGGCCTGTTCATCAGCGACGAAGTGCAGACAGCTTGGGGACGCACGGGCGGGAAATGGTTTGGGATCGAGCAGTGGGGTGTCACGCCTGACATCATCACCAGCGCCAAGGGTATGGCCAACGGATCTCCCGTGGGGCTGACCGTGGCGAAGGCGGCCGTTGCCGATAGCATCAAGGGGATTCAAATCTCCACCTTCGGTGGCAACCCGGTCACCGCAACCGCTGCCAAAGCGGTCATCGACTTCATCGAAGAAAACAACCTGCAAATCAATGCCGCGGAGATGGGCGCTTATCTGCGCGCCGGCCTCGAAGAATTGAAGAGCAAGCACTCCATCATAGGCGATGTGCGGGGCATGGGCCTGATGCAGGCGCTCGAACTGGTGGAAGATCGCGAGTCCAAGACTCCCGCGCCCGCGGCCACTGCCGCTGTGATGGAAGCCGCGCGGGAGAATCGCATTCTGATCGGCAAGGGCGGGCTTCACGGCAATGTGGTCCGCATCACGCCGCCGCTGAACATTACACGCGCGGATGTGAACGAGTTTCTGCGCCTGCTGGACGCCAGTTTCACCATGGCGGCGCGCCCCGCCACGGCCAGTCGCGCCTGACGAAGCAAACCGGAGTGAACTATGTCTACTGTGTCATCGGAAATCGCCGTTCGCAAAGTGAGCCACTGGATTGGCGGCAGTATGCTGCAATCCACTTCGGGACGCCACGGCTTGGTGTGGAATCCGGCTACGGGAGAAGTGCAGGCGCACGTCGATTTCGCCTCTGTGGCGGAGGTGGATCAATCGGTAGATGTGGCTGCCCGCGCATTCCGAACGTGGCGCGAATCTGCGCTGTCACGGCGTGCGGAGATCCTGTTCAAGCTGCGAGAACGGGTCGACGCAAACCGCGAACGCCTGGCAACGATGATCTCGCTGGAGCACGGTAAAACCATCGCCGACGCCATGGGCGAAGTCGCGCGCGGGTTGGAGAACATCGAGTTCGCCTGCGGCATTCCGCACCTGCTGAAAGGCGGCTTCAGCGAACAGGCGAGCCGTGGCATTGATGTCTACCAGATTCGCCAGCCGCTGGGCGTTGTGGCGGGAATCACGCCGTTCAATTTTCCGGCGATGGTTCCCATGTGGATGTTCGCCAATGCTATCGCCTGCGGCAACACGTTCATTCTCAAGCCATCGGAGAAGGATCCCTCGGTGACGCTCTTGATCGCCGAACTCTGCGCGCAAGCCGGCTTGCCCGAAGGCGTGTTCAACGTGCTGCAAGGCGATAAAGTTGCCGTGGACCGCCTGCTGGAACATCCGGAAGTGAAGGCGATCAGCTTTGTTGGATCCACGCCTGTGGCCAAGGCGGTATATGAAGCAGGCACGCGCAACGGGAAGCGTGTGCAGGCGCTGGGTGGCGCGAAGAATCATATGCTGGTGCTGCCCGATGCCGATATCGGCATGGCCGCCGACGCGGCGGTTTCGGCCGCTTATGGCTCGGCGGGCGAGCGCTGCATGGCGATTTCCGTGGTGGTCGCTGTCGGCGAAGCGGCCGAGCCGCTCATCGAGGCCATTCAGCAGCGCATGGCGCGCATCCGTGTCGGCTGCGGGCAGCAGGAAGGCACCGAAATGGGCCCGCTCATTACACGAGAGCATCGCGATCGCGTCGCATCGTACCTTGCGAACGCCGAAGCGGAAGGCGCCAGCCTGGCCGTGGATGGCCGCCGTGAAACCGCATGCGAATTGAACGGCTTTTTCCTGGGCACGTCTCTCATTGACCATGTGAAGCCCGGCATGCGCTGCTATGAGGATGAGATCTTCGGGCCTGTGCTGTCAGTGGTGCGCGTACCCACCTACGATGCCGCACTCGATTTGATCAACAACAATCCCTACGGCAACGGCACGGCCATTTTTACTCGTGATGGCGGCGTCGCTCGCCAGTTCCAGTTCGATGTCGAAGTGGGCATGGTGGGCATCAATGTGCCGGTTCCGGTCCCTGTGTCGTACTACAGCTTTGGAGGCTGGAAGGCATCGCTGTTTGGTGATCTGCACATGTATGGACCGGAGGGCGTCCAGTTCTATACGCGGGCGAAAGTGGTGACCAGCCGCTGGCCTGATCCCAGCACCAGCAAAGTGGATCTGGGCTTTCCGCAGGTGCGCTAATGGGGAAGACTGCCTGCATTGCCGCATTGCTTCTGCTGCCGGTTGGTGCGTGGAGCCAGGATGCATTTCCGTTCACCATTCAAACGGCCAGGCTGTCCAACAATCCCATCATTTCCGAGTCGATGCTCTCGACGGAGGATGGCGACAGTATCAATGGGCCAAGCCTGATCAAGGTTCCCTCGTGGGTTGCGAATCCGCTGGGCAAATACTATCTCTACTTCGCGCATCATGCGGGGAAATACATCCGGATGGCGTATGCGGATCGTGTCGAAGGGCCGTATCGGATTCATCCCGGCGGCGTGCTGCGCATTGGCGATCAAAAGGCGCTTTCGGGGCACATTGCCTCGCCGGAGGCCGTTGTCGATGAGGCCAGCAAGAAGATCTATCTCTACTATCACGGGCGCCCAAGCGGAATTAAGAAGCAGCCTGGAGTCGACGATCCCGAGGCGGGGCAAAAGAGCTCGGTTGCGGTTTCAAGCGACGGGTTGCATTTCGATGCCGCGAATCTCAAGGTGGGGCCGGCCTACCTGCGCGTGTTTCCGCATCGGGGCCATTGGTATGCCATCAACGGGCATGGCACTCTATTGCGGAGTAACGCGCTGGGGAAAGTGTTTGAACCCGCCGGCGAAGTGATCGGCGATGACATCGCGGCGGCTATTGATCCGGCACGGTTGGGGGAGCCGGGAGCAAAGTCGGAGCGGCCCGCACGCGGCGCGGATCGCTATTCCATCCGCCATGTGGGCGTGGACATCGTTGGGGATCATCTGATTGTGTACTTCAGTTGTGTGGGGCATCGTCCGGAGAGGATCTACGCCACAGCGATCGAAATGAAGGGCGATGCGTCGACATGGAAAGCTCGCGGCACGGTTGAGGTGCTTCGTCCCAAAGAGAAGTGGGAAGGCGCGGCGTTGCCGCTGGCCTATTCGCGGGGCGGACGATCGAGGCAGTGGGAGAACGGGCTGCGCGATCCGGCCATCTACCGCGAGAACGGAAAAACATGGCTGCTCTATTCCGTGGGCGGGGAGCACGGCATCGGGCTGGCCGAATTGCGATACGAAAAGCGCTGAGCGCGTTTATACTATAAAGAGAAATCCCCCCGTTCGTGTTTTCAAAGCTCCTTCCCTGTTGAGGGCGTTTCCTCAGACTCAGGAGGCCCACTTTGAAAAAATACTCCGCACTATGGATTGTCGCGGCACTGGCGTGGTGCGCCGCTTTGTTCTCCAATGCGCAGGCGCCGCAGCCGGATGGCGCAGGCATTGAAGCCGGAGCGCTGCCCGCCAAATGGAGACCCGGCGGCCCGAAGTGCATGGAGACTCCGGAATGGCAGGTACACGAGTACAACGCCGATTTCTATATCCTGCGCGAGAACGGATGCGTTCATTACGAGAAGCCGTTTCTCTATTTGATCTTCGGGGATGACAAAGCCGTATTGATGGATACCGGTGCGGGGACGACGGAATTAGCTTCGCTGACGGATCAGTTGATCGCCAAGTGGTGCGCGCGCAAAGGCCGGAAGAGCATTCCGCTGATGGTGATGCACTCGCACGGGCATCGCGACCATGTGGCCCGCGACAGCCAGTTTCAGAACAAGCCCGGTGTGGAATTCGTGGCGGCCGAGATTGATGCGGTGCAGAAAGCGTTCGGCATCCGCAAGTGGCCGGAGGACATCGGGAAGCTGGATCTGGGCGGGCGTGTGCTGGATGTGGTTGCCATTCCCGGGCATCATCCGGTTGCCGTGGCGTTGTATGACCGACGCACGGCGGTGCTGATGACCGGCGACAATGTCTACCCCGGCAGGCTCTATATCAGCGATTGGGAGGCGTTCGGGAAGAGCACGCAGCGGCTGGTGGACTTTGTCCAAGGCCGGTTGGTCAGCCACATCCTGGGATGTCACATCGAGCAAACCAAGACACCGTATCTGGAGTACACCATCGGGTCAATCTTCCAGCCGGATGAGCACGTGCTGGAACTCTCGCGCGGAGATCTGCTGGAATTGAACGGTGTGCTGCGCGATCTCAAGGACACTCCGAAACGAGTGGCGCTGCGCAGCATGACCATCTATCCCGTTGGCGACGCCGTGTGGAGCGATTTGCGCAAAGCGCGCGAGGAGACGGAAACGCGGCAACGGAAAACGATGTGGTCTCAGCCGTAGGGATCAGCGCGGAGAGGCGAGCCATTTTCGCCAGCCGCCGAAGGATGTGATGTCCTGCGATCCCTCGATGGAATGCGGCTCGCAAACGAAGCCCTTCACCCACTCGCCTTCCGCGGTTTCGAGATTGCCGATGGCGAGCGGTGGCGGCACCTCGTTGACGAATTCGCCGAAGCGCGCTTCGGGCATCGCCCAGATTTCGATCTCGATGCCCGGGCCGGCGAAGGATGCGTCGCGCACCAGGCCAGGCTTCGGCGGCGTCGTGTTGCGCAAGGCATAGAGACGATAGCAGGAAGCCGTCCGCACGGTTCGCAACAGGCGGGCGCCGCGATTGCGCAACTGAAAGTTCAGAGGCTGACCCGTCAAATGAGCGCCGACCACGGCCAGTTGGACGCAGCCCGCCGGGCATGGCGCGGTTGACTTTCCCTCCCAGCGGCGGGACAAATCGAGCAGTCCTTCATCCTGAAACGCGCGTGCGAGGAACGTTACACCAAATGGCAATCCATTCGGACGGCGGCCCGCCGGCACAGCAATAGCCGACAGATCGAGCAGATTGACGAAGTTGGTGTAGTAACCGAGGTTGGTATTCAGCGCGACAGGATCGGCAAGCATCTGCTCAATGGTGTAGATGGTTCCTGTGGTCGGCAGGAACAACACGTCCATCTGATTCCAAATAGACTCTGTGATGCGCCGTAGTTTCTCCAATGCATACTGGCTCTGGTAGGCGTCGACGGCCGAGTACTTCGCAGCCCCTTCGATGATGCGCCGCACCACCGGGTGGCCCGCATTGGGATGATGCTGGAAAAACGGACCCACGGCGGCGAGACGCTCCGCCACCCAGGGGCCGGAATAGAGAAGGTTCGCCGCGTCGCGGAACGGCTGATAGTCGATCTCGACGCGTTCGCCACCCATCGCTTCACACTTGCTTATGGCTGCGGAATAGAGCGCTGCTGCTTCGGTGTCACCAAAGAATTCGAGTTGCTCGGCGCGCGGAACGCCGAAGCGGAAACCGCCGTTCGACCATGGGGCAGGGCAGAGTCCCGTGCGCGAAAACACATCGGCGTCGTCGAGGCCACGGGTAGCGGCGAAGGCTGCCGCCGCGGTCGCAGTGTCACGGGCAAAGATAGATACGCAATCGAGTGAGCGGCAGGCGGGCACAACACCGGCCATGCTCAACACCCCGCGCGATGGCTTCAATCCGATGATGCCGTTGAAGGCCGCGGGAACACGTCCCGACCCGGCCGTATCGGTGCCGAAGGCGAAATCCACTTCGCCGCGTGCCACAGCCACGGCGGAACCCGAACTGGAGCCACCACTGATGTAGCGCTCATCGAAGACACTTGCGCAGATCCCGTAGGGCGAGCGCGTGCCGGAAAGTCCCGTGGCGAATTGATCGAGGTTCGTCTTGCCGATCAGGACGGCCCCTGCCGCCTCCGCTCGCGAGACCACGGTGGCGCTGCGATCCGGTGTATAGGCGAACTCAGGGCAGGCCGCTGTAGTAGGCACTCCCGCGACATCGATGTTATCTTTGGCGGCGAAGGTCATTCCCTTGAGCGGGCCGTTGGCGGCTTCGCGCCGCGGAGTGACTTTGGTGATCCAGATACTCATGCAGCCTCCTGCTCCGGGCGGAAGACAAGCAGTGGCTGTCCGGCCATCACGAAGCCGCCCTTGCGGCATCGCAACTCTTCGACCGTACCGGCAGTGGGCGCGGTCACCGCAACCTCCATCTTCATCGCCTCCAGAACCACCATTTTTTGACCCGGCTCTACACGCTGCCCCGGTTCCACGGCGATATTCCAGACGCTGGCCGTGACGGGCGAAAACAGCGGCTCACATCCTTCGGGGAGCCCTGTATCGGGCGGTGGACCGTCATCCTCATCGGCAGCCTGAATGATTTCCGCGTGTCCCGCGGCGGCCCATCGTTCCCGCTCTTCCACGAACGCCGCACGCTGCCGCTTGCGGAACGATTCCGTCTCGGGTTGGATCGATTCAAGAAATTTGTGGTAATCGCGAAGGCGGAACGTTTGCTCCTCCGTTCGCAGATGGAAGCGTCCCAGTGGGAAGGAGCGGCGCATGTCCAGCAGATCTTTGGCACTGACTGGATAGAAGCGCAATTGATCAAAAAAACGTAACAGCCAGGGTTTGTTTGGCTGGAATTCGCGCGTTGTTTTGTGCGTGTTCCAAACCTGCAACGTGCGCCCAACGAACTGATAGCCTCCCGGGCCTTCCATTCCATAGATGCAGAGGTACGCGCCCCCGATACCTACGGCGTTCTCCGGTGTCCACGTGCGCGCAGGATTGTATTTCGTCGTCACCAGGCGGTGCCGCGGATCGACGGGTGTGGCAACGGGTGCGCCGAGGTAAACATCGCCGAGTCCCATCACCAGATAGCTGGCATCGAAGAAGAGGCGATACACCTCATCCGTTGAGGCAAGCCCGTTGATGCGGCGGATGAACTCGATGTTGCTGGGACACCAGGGGGCATCGGGCCGAACGGATTGCGTGTAGCGCCGGATGGCTTCCTGCGTTGCGGGATCGTCCCACGACAGCGGCATGTGTACGATGCGCGAAGGCACGCTGATGTCGTCGAGATCGGGGATGGCACGCTCCGCGGCGTCGAGCGCATCGAGAAGCTCATCTCGCGAAAGCCGGCCATTGTCGTAATGAATATGCAGAGAGCGGATGCCGGGTGTGAGATCGATGAGCCCCGGCAATCGCAGCTTTTCCAATTCGGAGACCAGTGCATGCACCCGGAACCGCAGGTTCAAATCGAGCAGATTCTCGCCGTACTCCAGCAAGAGATACTTGTCACCGGCGGAGCGGACGACGCTCGCCGTAGCGGCTTCGCGCTTCCGCAGCACAGCCGGTTCCTGCTTTGTAGCAGCGGGAAGTGCGGGCAGCGGCGAACCCAAGGTGCGCACTGCTGCCTCGATTTCCTGCTCCATACTTTCCGCCTGTTCGATCGTAAGCCTGCGGAACCGGACACGATCGCCGGCATGAAACTGGCCCATCTTCCAGCGCTCGGCTGCAACCACCACCGCCGGGCAAACGAACCCGCCGAGACTAGGGCCATCCGGACCGAGCATCACCGGCATGTCGCCGGTAAAGTCGATGGCGCCGACGGAGTAGCCGTTGTCGTGCAGGTTGGACGGATGCAATCCGGCTTCGCCGCCGTCCTTGCGAGCCCACTCCGGCTTCGGACCCAGCAAACGCACGCCTGTGCGGTCGGAATTGTAGTGGACCTTCCAACTGGCGTTGAAGAAGGCTTCGATATCGCGATCGGTGAAGAAGTCCGGTGCGCCATGGGGGCCGTACAGAACGCCGATTTCCCATTCGCGCGTATAGGCGGGACGCAGCGCAAGCGGCAGTTCCGCCAAAGGCGGATTGTCCTCCGATGCATGGGCCGAGAGACGGTCGCCCGCACGAAGCGCCGAGCCGGCATGTCCGCCGAATTTGCCGAGCATGAAGGTGGCGCGGCTGCCCAGGTATTCCGGTACATCGAATCCACCGCGAATGGCGAGGTAAGCGCGCGACCCTCCCGATGCTGCGGCGCCGAACTTTAGTACCGAGCCGCTCTTCACTTCGAAAGCGCTCCACAAAGGAGCCGGAGAGCCATCTAAAGTGGCGGCCATATCCGCGCCGGTGATGGCGATGACGGCGTTCTGATGAAACTGCAACGCCGGGCCGCTGATCGCCATCTCTAAACCCGCCGCATCCGGCGCATTTCCCGCGAGTCGATTGGCGAGGCGAAACGCCAGCGCATCCATGGGACCCGAGGGCGGAACACCCACATGCCAGTAGCCAAGTCTGCCGGGGTAATCCTGCACAGTGGTTTGTGTACCGCCGTCCAGTACTTCGATGGTGCTCTCCGGTATGGAGATTCGCGAAAGAAAGGCAGTGGAAACGTCACCCTCATGAAACGTGGCGTGAGATGCCACATGGCGCAAGAGATTGAGATTGGTGACAATGCCGCGCAACGATGTGCCGGCCAGTGCCGATTGTAGCGAGCGCAATGCCTCTGACCGGTTGCTGCCTTTGACAATGACCTTTGCCAGCAGCGGATCATAATAGGGCGTAACGGCGGTCCCCGCTTCCACCCAGGTTTCGATTCTTGCCTGCGAGGGGAATTGGGTTTCGTGAATCGTGCCCGCGCAAGGCTGGTAATTGCGGCCGGGATCCTCGGCGTAAACACGCACCTGGATGGAATGTCCGTTGGGCTGCACGGCTTCCGGAAGTTGGAACGTGCCGTGTGCCTGCCGGATCATCCACTCCACCAGATCGATGCCGGTCACTTCCTCCGTCACTCCGTGCTCCACCTGCAGGCGAGTGTTGACTTCGAGGAAGAAGAAGTCGCCGGTCACGCCGTCGTAGATGAACTCCACCGTGCCCGCGGATTCGTAATTCACTTCTCGGCACAAGCGCACCGCGGACTCGCACAGCAAGCGTCGCGTTGCGGCCGTAATGCCAGGCGCCGGAGTCTCCTCCACCACTTTCTGATTGCGCCGTTGCAGCGAGCAATCGCGCTCGCCAAGCGCCAGCACACGGCCTTTGCCATCGCCGAACACTTGAATTTCGATGTGCCGAGCCTGCTGCACGAATCGCTCCAGATAGATGCCGCCGTCGCGGAAATTCGCTTCGCTCAAGCGGCGCACGGCATCGTAGGAATCGAGCAGTTCCCCGTCGTTGTAGCAGATCCGCATCCCGATTCCGCCTCCGCCGGCGGTGCTCTTCAGCATCACGGGGTATTCGATGCGCGCGGCGGCCGCTACAGCCTCGGTGGCGGAATCCAGCAATCCGCTGCCGGGCAGCAAGGGGACACCGCACTGTTGCGCCAACTCGCGCGCCGTGTGCTTCAGTCCGAAGGCGCGAATGTGGCTGGGGTTCGGGCCAATAAATTGGATACCGGACGCGTGGCACGCTTCGGCAAACGCAGCGTTCTCACTCAGGAATCCGTAGCCTGGATGAATTGCCTGTGCACCGGTGCGCTTCGCCGCGGCCAGAACCTTATCCACATCGAGATAGCTGCGTGCGGCCTGCGGTTCGCCAAGGCAGATGGCTTCGTCCGCTTGCGCCACATGGAGTGAATCCTCTTCCGCTTCCGAGTAAACGGCAACCGAGCCGATGCCCATTCGCTGCAGCGTACGAATGATGCGGCAGGCAATGACGCCGCGGTTGGCGATGAGAACTTTCTCGAACATCAGAAGGCATCCCAGATGAGCACCTGGATGGGCGTCGGATTGTACGCGTTACAGGGGTTGTTCAGTTGCGGGCAGTTGCTGATGAGCACCAGCGTGTCCATTTCCGCGCGCATCTCCACATACTTGCCCGCGTCGGAAACTCCATCTTCGAAGGTCAAGCCGCCTTCCGCCGTCACGGGAACATTCATGAAGAAATTGATGTTGCAGGTGATGTCGCGCTTCTCCATGCCGCGCTCCCGCGCCAGTTTGAGAAACGTATTCCGGCAGGCGTGCATGTAGCGTTTTTCCAGGGCGTAGCGCACCATGTTGCTTTCCATCGCGCACGCCCCGCCCAAAGTATCGTGGCGGCCGCAGGTATC
>CALFYN010000551.1 GCA_937952345.1 uncultured Acidobacteriota bacterium | reverse complement strand
TGTCGGTGGACAACCTCGGGTCGCAGCAACCTGGCAGAGTTACGGAGGTGATTTTCGGGGAAGCTTCAGCTTCACCCCGGATGGAAAATCGGCAGTCATTCGCGCTGACTTGACCGAAGGCGAAACCAACCAAAGCGATCTTCTCCACATCGATCTGAGCTCCGGCAAGGTGACCCCGCTGGGCTTGTCCCTGCGAAGGATTCATAATCCCTCGGTCCATCCTTCCGGACGCAGGATTGTCTTTAAAGCGGGACAGGATGCCAAGGAGATCTGGGTGGCGGAAAACATCCTCCCGCCAGCGAAATAACCTCCATCGGGGCGCGCTTCTGCTCACGCGCCCCCTGCGCATGCTCTAGAAACCAAACCGCATCCCAAACCGGAACATCCGTTCGTCGATCCCTTCCCTCCCCGTACCCCGCGTGGAAGTGACCTGCATGAACCGGCTGTTCGATACATCCGCCACAGGCGCATTGAAGTGCGGCGTATTCGTCAGGTTGAACACCTCCGCGCGGAACTGCAGATTGAACCGCTCCGTCAGGTTGAACCGGCGGAACAGGCTCCCGTCCAGGTTCACAATCCCCGGACTTTGCAGAATGTTCCAACCGGCCGTGCCGAACCGCGCTTCCCGAACCTGCCCAAAGGGCGACGGATCGTACCACTGCTGCCCCGGACCCGCACCGCCGATCTTCCGCACGGTCGGGCTCAACAGATCTGCCCGCTGCCCACTGCCCGGAGCATTCAGGTCTGTCCCCGGCGCCGTCACGGAAAAGGGCTGCCCGGACATCGCCGACAGCAGCGCGTTCACCTGCCATCCGCCCAACAGCCAGCTTGCAAACCCGGAAGTGGCCAGCCGCTTCCCCTTCCCGAACGGCAGTTCGTAAATCCCGCTGAACTGGAAATTATGCGGAATATGCAAATCCGTAACCGCCCGGTTCAAATGAAAATACTCCGGCAAATGAATGCGCGGCCCGCCATCCGAGTTGATATTGCCCGCAATTCCCATATTCTTCGAGAACGTGTAAGCAAACAACGCCTGAAACCCGCTCGCAAACCTCCGTTCCACCTTCGTCTGCAGAGCGTCGTATTTGTACGTGCCCAAACCCGTCACCTGAATCGTATTCGCGAATCGTCCGAATTGGCGCGCCAGCGGCCGCCCCGCATTCCCGCCGCCGATGACTCCCGCATTGCGATTCAGATTCCCCAACTGGTTCACCGCCCGCGTCGCCACATAAGCAGCCTCCCCAACCCACCCAGCGCCCAGCCGCTTCTGGATCGCCACATTCCAGCTTTGGATATAACCCCGCGTCCACTGGTTCCCAATCACCGTATTGGCCTCCACGAAAGGCCCGATGTCGATAATCCCGTTGCCCAAACTGGGCGCCGTAATCGTCGGAATCCCGTCGTCAAACCTCCGCGCCGGCGTCCATGTGTTCGGCGCCGTCTGGTTGAACGGAATCAGCAGCGGATGGTTCGTCCGGAACGGCCGTCCCAAATTGTACGGGTCATTCGTGATGCCATAGCCCGCCCGCAATACAAAATCGTCGTTCACACGGTAGGCGATGCCCACGCGCGGAGCCAGCCGCCGCTTCGATTCCTCGACGCCGCAATCCTTCGGCACAACGCCTACACCGCACACCAGCATCTTGTTCTGGCCGAAATCATACTGCTCCAGCCCCCGGTCCGCCCGCGTCGGAAACGGAAAATACTCCCACCGGACACCAAAATTCAACGTCAGTTTCTGCGACACCTGCCACTGGTCCCGGATATATGCCGAGTACAGGTTCGTCCGTGTCGTGAAGCTGTCCGGAACCATCAGCAGCCGCCCCAGATTATTCGTCAACCCCAGCATGAACGACGCCCACGAGTTATACTCCGATGCGTTCGGCGCCGCCGGTCCGCCGGGCCGCGCCCGAAAACTCGTCTGCCCGCTCGCAAACCCGAACCCGCCGGCAGCCCCCCACGGTGCGCCCACAAACTCCGGCTGCGTCTGATTCAGATGCTGCTGGTAAAAGTCCATGCCAAACCGCACCTGATGCCGCCCCTTCGTCCAGTTGGCATTGCCGACATACTGGAACTGCGGATCGCGGTTCAAATAGGGCATGAAATTGTTGGGATGTCCGAAGTTCGTGAACCCGCTCACTTGAAATTGCGGCATGCCGCCCTCGAAAAAGCGCGGCCCATTGGTGCCCGGCAGGCGGAATACTTCCAGCCCTACCTTCTCTTCCAACCGAGGCTGACGCGAGTCGCCCTGCATCCGCGTCCAGCCGAAGTAGGCGTCAATGATCAGACTCGGCCGCGCAACGTATGTCGCCGCGAACGTCGTTGAATACGAATTGCCCGTCGCCCGGCCCACCTGCCCGCCCGCCACCGGCGGCCCGCCCAGCGACTCCCCAAAGAAACCCGGATTGGCCGTGCGATAGTCCAGAATGGAAACCCGCGCGTACGTGCTCAGCCGCTCGCTCGCGATGAAGTTCACCTTCGTGTCCAGCGTATCCCGGTCGAAACTGTATCCGCTGCCCGCAAAATAATTGTTCACCGTCCCCGCCGCCGTCGGTGTCGGGAACAGCCCCGCAATCCGCGCCGCCGCCGGACTGAACCGCGCCGTGGGAATCACAGCGTTCGGGAATGGCTGCCGGTCAAACCCATCCGCAGTCCCCGTGGCGGGATCGAAGACCGGCCGTCCCGTTGGCGCACCGCTCAGGTCGCCCTGCCGCATGGCCACCGTCGGAACAGACGACAGCGACGATGCAAACCGCCGGTCCCGCGTCGCCTCATAGCTCCCAAAATAAAACAGCTTGTTCTTCACAATAGGACCGCCCACCGTCCCCCCAAACTGGTTAAACACGTACTTCGGGTTGCGTTGTCCGCTCGGCAGGAAGAACGGCTTCGCCTTCGTCGCGTTTGAATTGTAATACTCAAACCCCGAACCGTGCAGTTCGTTGGTGCCGGACTTGATCTGCACGTTCACCGCCGCGCCTCCCGCCAATCCCTGTTCCGCATCGAACGAGTTCGTCACGACGTTCACCGTTTCAATCGACTCGAGCGCCGGCACATACGCCACGATATGCGGCAACCATACGTTCGTCGACGACGCGCCGTCGATGCGCGTGTTATTCGAACTCGAACTCGTCCCGTTCACGTTGAACTGCAACGCCCGCGACGGATTCGCCGGAACCGAGTGCGCGTTGCGCGGCGGCGAAAACCCCGGGATCGTCACAAATAGATTCTGGTAATTGCGCCCCGGCGGCGTCGGAACGTTCAGCAGTTCCCGCGACGTCACCTCCGCTCGCACTTCCGCGCGGTCTGTCTGCAGCGTCGCCGCCGATGCCTCAATCGTCACCGACTCCGTCAGTTGCCCCACCTGCAGCACCGCATCCAGCCGGGCGACGTTATTGACAACGATCACGATCCCCTGCTCGCGTTGCGTCTTGAACCCCTCGCGTGACAGCGTAAGCTCGTAAGGCCCCGGCAGCAGCGTCGGGAACGAAAACGCGCCGGAGGCATTGGACTGCCCTTCACGCGTCTGCCCTGTTTCCGTGTTCTTCAGAACTAATTTCACGGAAGGCATGGCGAATCCGCTCGAATCGTGCACCGAGCCCACCAGCGATCCGTAAAGAATCTGTGCATGGGCGGAAACCGTCGACGCCAATGCACACACCAAGGCGAAACAAAGAGACTTGCCGTTCATAGATTTCGCCACTCTAGCACAACACACACCCGAGTGCCAGACCTTTTTATCGGAATGTAGAGATCCGTCGTGGCCGGTCCCCACCGCGCTTCCAACTCTGCCACAATAGGCTTACAGGGAAATCGATCCCATGTTGCTCCTCACGCTCCTGCTGCTGCAGCCATCCCAGCCGGTCACCGTCTGCGACGTGATGCCGCGATTGACGGATTACGACAGGAAATTGGTGGAATTATCCGGCATCGTTCACAGCGACTACCATGTATTTCAATTGGTGGGCGAGGGCTGCAAGCAGCAGTTTGTGACCAGCGGCTACCGCTGGCCGCCCGTGCTGATGCTCGCTCTCACTGGCGGCTACCTCGGCCATCGGATGGCCGGCCAGTCCATCGACTTCGGCTTCGTGAGCAACAAAGAATCCCTCCAATTACTCCAAAAAGCGAAAGAGCGTGTAAAGAGAGACATCCGCCGCAGGCGAATCCGCGCCGTCGTCGAAGGAATGATCCTCACCGGAGGCCCCACCTACCACGTCGACAACGTGCCTGCACCGACATCGGTGGACGGCTTCGGCCATGCCGGCCAGGCTCCCGCGGTGCTGGTGATCAAAACCATCAAGCATGTCGAGGTCATCG
>CALFYN010000550.1 GCA_937952345.1 uncultured Acidobacteriota bacterium | reverse complement strand
GTGCGCGCCGCCTGCGGCACGGCGCGAGTCCGCACTTTCACGGTCTGCACGGCAGTCCCGTTCACGCCATCGGGATCCTTCATCGTGAAGCGGGCCTCGTATTCGGCGCCCGGCTCCAGATCGAGAATGCTGCCCGCGAACATCTCAGGCACCGTGTAATCCAGCCCCAGATCCTTGCGGATCACCTTCTCGCTGCCCATGCGGAACAGCGGCATGCCCGTCTTCCATTCGGTCGAGCCGCTCTTGCGATAGGCCACCTCCACCGACGAGTTGCGATTGTCATCCCCCGAGATCAGCCATTCGAAACCGAGGTTGATCAGCGTCGGCCGCTCCGTAATCAGCCGCCCCGGATTCACGGCGTTAGCCGGTTCCATCTTCACTGGCACCTTGTTCACGAAGCGCGCCCAGCCGAACGATTCCGGCACATGGAAGTTCGGCCGCTCGGAGGTCACCGGCGACCACGTGCTGTACTGCGCATTCGTCTTGCCCCCCGCGCGATTGAGGTTCAGTCTCCATGTATCGCCGTCCTGCGGCGGAGTATGCGCCGCATCCTTCACGAAGTTGGCGAACGGGATGGCCACTTCCAGCGTCCAGTGCGTGTCCTTCGGATCGTCCACTTTGGGCCGCACACCGTAGTGGCTGGTGCGCATGCGTACGCCTTCGGGCTCCATGAAGAACGGCCCCGTATACCAATCCGCGCGCGTGAAGTTGAGCATCGTGCCGATGACGTTCATCTCATAGCCGTAGTAGTTGCGGACTTTGTTGGGATTGGGAGCCACGAAGATCTCGACAGCGTCATCGCGCGAGACGGGCCCATGCCGCTCGACGACTTCCCCGGAAATGTGCTTATCGTGGCAGTAATAGCCGACGTAGAGAAACTGATCGTCCCAAACCATTTTCGCCACGGTTTGTTCTTTCTCTCCCGCCTTGTGCCAGGTGAAGTGGAAGTCCCTCACCGCCTGCGCCTGCCGCCACGAAGGCTCATCGAGAATACCGTCGATCACAATGCGCCCCGCCGCCCGATGGATGTCATACCGAGGCAGCGTCTGCGCCAACCCAAGCACAGGCAGAAGACAAAGGAGGAGGCTCTTCATGATGCACCATGATACATGCT
>CALFYN010000549.1 GCA_937952345.1 uncultured Acidobacteriota bacterium | reverse complement strand
TGGCGGGCTTCGGCGGCGGAGGGGGCGTCGCTCAAGTAGAGTGAATAGCGGTGGAATTCATTGAGGCGGCCGTAGGATTCGCCGCCGAGCCAGTTCATGGTGAGGGTCTTGAAGTGATTGCGGACGTGGTAGCCGCTGGCTTCGAGGAGGCGGCCGAAGCCGGGGAGATTGGCGGCGGGATTGGGATGATTCTTCCAACTGCCGCCGCGGAGATTGGCGGCGGGTCCGCAACGGAAGGAATAGCATCCGGTGGCTACGGCGGCGCGGCTGGGTGTGCAGGAGGGGGTGGCCATGAAGGCGTTGGTGAAGTGGATGCCATCGCGGGCCACGCGGTCAATGTTGGGGGTGCGCACGACGCTGCTCCAGCCTTCACGGTAGATGCCGGCGTAGCGGCCCCAATCGTCGGCGAAGAAGAAGACGATGTTGGGGCGCTGGTTTTTCTGTCCGCGGAGGATGGCGGGAGCGAGGGCAGTGGGCAGGAAATGGCGGCGCTGCATGCACTGCCATTGTCCTACGTCCGGCGGGGAGTGTGATCCCTGGTGGGGGGTGTGTTGCGCGTGATTGTAGAGGAGTAATGAAATGATCTGGATCGCATGGGCGATGGCTGCTCTGTTGCCGGCGCAGAGTTATCGAGTTTCGACTGTGGCGGGACGTGACACGGTGATGGAATCGCGGCCGGCGGTGGAGGCGGTGCTGGGAACGCCATCGGCGCTGGTGCTGGATGGAGAGGGCAATCTGATTTTCGCGGATGCCTCGAGCCACCGGGTGTATCAGGTGACGCGCGATTTGGGGCGGATCGGGCCGGAGGAGAAATACGCGTACGGCGCCATCACGGTGGTGGCGGGCGCGGGAGGAATGTATTTTGACGGCGACGGCGGGCCGGCCATCGATGCGCACCTGGCGTCGCCGAACGGCATTGCGCTGGGCGCGGACGGGACGCTGTATATCGCCGATACGAACAACAACCGGGTGCGCGCGGTTTCGCCCGATGGGGTGATGCGGACTATCGCTGAGGGGCTCGCGCTGCCCTATGGGATCGCGGTGAACGCGGATGGGGTGGTGTATGTGTCGGAGTTGCAGGGCGGGCGTGTGCGCCGGATTGCGGCGGATGGCGATGTGGCCACGGTGGCGGAGCGGTTGGTGCGGCCGATGGGGCTCGCGTTTGCGCGCGACGGCTCGCTGCTGATTGCCGAGAGCGGCGGGCAGCGCATCCACCGGCTGGATGGCGACGGGGTACTGCACGTCTTCGCGGAGACCGGAGTACGGAGCATTCCGCGCTCGATCGCGGTTGGCGAAGAAGGTGCTGTGTATTTCACCGATCCGGGCAACGGGCTGATCCAGCGCATCGATGCGTCGGGGGAAATGCGGCCGGTGTTGACGATCATTATTCCCAATCCGATGGGTCTGGCGGCGACGCCGGATGGCACGCTGTTCTTTTCGACGGCCACGGGATTGGGCGGGCAGATCAACATGCTGCCCGTGGGGCAAGCGTCCATCGGGTCGCCGATTACGGGGGCGAGCAGCCGGGGCAGGAATGGGGTTCCGGCGGTGGAAGCGCTGCTGGTCTCACCGACCAGCGTGGCGCAAAAGCCGGACGGGACACTGCTGATCACGCAGCCCATGCAGGATGTGATCCGGAAGGTGGATGCAAACGGCGATATTCAGTTTTATGCGGGGAATTCGCCCGGTTATGGAGGCGATGGCGGTCCGGTGGAACAGGCACGGCTGAGCAATACGTTCGCGGTGGCCGTGGACGGGGCGGGGTATGTGTATCTGGCCGATTCGAGCAACCGGCGGGTGCGGCGGGTGGATCTGGATGGCGTGATCACGACACTGGCGGCGGATTTGAATCAGCCGCAACACCTGGCGCTGGGGGCCGCGGGGGAAGTGTATGCGGGTGAGCCATCGATGCACCGGGTGCGTGTGATTGGGGCGGATGGGGCGGTGCGCACGCTGGCGGGCACGGGCACGCGGGGATTCTCGGGTGATGGCGGTCCGGCCGCGGATGCGCAACTGGCTTCGCCGCTGGGCATTGCCACGGATGCGGAGGGCAATGTGTATATCGCCGATGCAGGGAACAATCGCGTGCGGCGGGTTGCCGTGGACGGCACGATGGATACGGTGGCCATGGTGCGGAGTCCGCAGGCGGTGGCGATCGAGGCAACGGGCCATCTGCTGATCAGCGCAGGGAATGCCGTTTACCGGTTGACGGCGGAAGGCGAACTGGAGATTATCGCCGGGGGCGAGGTTCCGGGGTTTAGCGGGGATGATGGACCAGCGATCGAAGCGCGCTTTCAGCAGCCCGGAGCGATGTGGGTGACGGCGGATGGGGACATTTACGTTGTGGACCGGGGCAACCACCGCATCCGGCTGTTGCGGATGGAATGATTATTGGGCGAGCGAGTAGACGATGTATTTCGGATTTTCGTAAGCGACTTTGGCGCCGGGGACGGCATTGGAGCGGAGGACGACGATGTAGTCGATGCCGAAGGGGCGGTATTTGTCGAGGTTCTCGCGTTCGAAGGGCGGGACCATGAGGGTCTGCCAGCGGGGCAGCCAGATGGTGAGGAAGTCGCGGAGGAAATTGATCTGCCCGCCGCCCTTCCAATCGACGTAGACGGTGCGCAGCGATTCGGCGCGAAAGACGCCGGGGCGGAGGTCCTTGGCCGCATCGGGGAAGAGGAAGACGGCGCTCGGGCGGGTGTTCGTGCGAGCCCATTTCGCGAGGTCGTCGAGTTCGGCATGATGGAGGGCCGGATAGTTGCGGACTTTGGAAATGGCGGGGATGACGAAAGCGAGCGACATGGCGGCGGCCACCAGGACGATGCTCGCCTGCTTCCAGCGCTGGGAAGCCCAGAGCGCGGCGGTGGCGAGGAGGGCGGCGACGATGACGGCGAGCGGAGCTTCGGTGAACTTGCGCTCCCAGAGATATTGCAGGCTGGCGGTGGCGGCGGGCGGCACGAAGGATACGGCGAGCCAGAGCGGGGTTTGCCACCAGCGCCGTTCGATGGCTGACAACACTGCCGCGCAGGCGCTGAGAATCACGGACATGGCCGTGACGTAGAGCAAGGCGCGCATGGGCTGGATCTGGGGCACGAGGATCCACTTGGTGCGCTCGAGCAGGAAGTACGACACGGGCATGCTGATCATGCCCACCGAGGTGCATGCGAGGGCGAGAATGCGGAAGTCGGCGCTCATGCGGGTGCGCAATCGCCAGAGGGCGGCGAGGCATACGGTGTAGAGCAGCCCGTAATGCACAAACAGGCGCGGGGACCAGAGGGAGATCCAGTTGTAGGCAGCGCGCTCGCGCATCATGGCTTCATGTTCGGGGTCGATGGTGGCGAAGAATTTCTGCTGCTCGCCCTGGCCGATTTGCAGTTGAGAAAGCACGAGGAGGAGCACGACTCCGCCGGCCATGGGGAGCAAGCCGCGGATGTGGCCGCGCATTTCGTCGGGCTTACGGGGGATGAGCGCGAGCAGGAAGTAGGAAGCCCAATAGGGGTAGACGGCGGGGACGTGATAAAGGAAGGCGAGTGCGGCGGCGCAGCCGGCCCAGAGATGCTTACCGTGGGCGACGAGTCCGATGGCGAGCATGGTGAGTCCGATGGCATTGCCTCGGGGCACGGGCTCATATTCAAACGTCAGCACGGCGGGGCCCATGATGGTGGCGCCGAGTCCGAAGGCGGCGGCGACGAGGATTGCGCCGGCGGCGGGCAGGCCGAGGGAGGCAGCCATGAGGTAGACGCCGGTGAGGGCGGCGAAGCGGAAGACGATCTGCTGCAAGGCGAGGACGTCTCGAAAGCCCCAGCCGGTGAGCTTGCGCAGCCAGAGGGCGGCTTCATCGTACATGGTGAAGGAGACGTGCGGACGCTGGGCGATGATCTCTTCCTGAAAGAGGGAAGGGTCGTTGAGACGTTCGAGGATGGGGACGTAGATTTGCGTATCGGATTGCAAATAGGTGTGGCCGGGAAAATAGAGGAATCCGATGGCGGTGAGCGCCGCCAGCGCCAGCCACACCAGCCTGTTGATTTGCATTACTGGGGAGTCTTCTCCAGGAGTTGTTTCGCCCAGAGGCGATTGGGATTGAGTTCGAGTGCTTTTTCGAGGGCCTTACGGGCTTCGGCGTTGGCGTTCTTTTTGCGGAGTGCTGTGCCGAGCCAGACGTAGGCGTCGGACAGCTTGGGATCGAGGCTGATGGCCTTTTCCATGTCCTTGATGGCGAGATCGACGCCGCCGCCGAAGGATGGCGGGAGATAGTAGTTGCCGACGCCTTTGCTGAGCCATGCGAGGGCCGATTTGGCGTCGAGTTGGAGAGCTTTGTTGACGCTCTCCATGGCGCACTTGCCGTATTTGAGTCCGGCGAGGACGTTGGCGGGAATGACTTGTCCACAGAGCGTGCCGAGGATGCGGTGATACTCAGCGGAGTCGGGCTTGAGACTGGTGGCTTTCTCGGCGGCCTGGATGCCGCTTACGGCGGCATTGCGGGCTTCGTTGCGGAGGCGCAGTTCGAGGCAGATTTCGGCGAGATAGGATTGAGCGAGGGCCAGTACGTACTGGGCCTGGGCGTTGTCGGGTTTCCTGGTTGCTTCGGCGGCGAGTCTGGCGATGCTCTTTTCGAGTGCCGCGCGGTCCTGCCGGTCGCGCGCCGCGCGGAGTTCGTCCACGGGGGCCGCCATCGCAGTGGAGAGAAAGATCAGAGATGCTAGGAACAGCTTCATTCACCCTCTTCGCATTATTGTAACCACCCTGGCAGTGGCAAGCCACTTGCGGGGGGAGATAGGGGGTGTTCCATGTCGTCGACATCCACTGCCGCCTGTGGAAGTCAGGCGGGTGCGTTCGAGATTCTGTGCCAGACACCGGCACAGCGTGATTGGGTATTCCACACCGACCCCTATTCGGCCGCCTGTGCGTTCGTGCGCGGGGAGTTTTCCGTGGCCGGCGATCTGGTGGAGGCGGTGCGGCAACAACTGCGCGGCGGGTCGCATGCCTGGCGGACCCGGTTATTGAATTTCGCCGGGAGGCTGGCGCCATGGCGGTTGATCCACCGCTGGGACCGGCGTATGCGCGCCAAGCACGATATCGAATTTCATTACGACCGTTCGAACACCTTTTACAGCATGTTTCTCGATCGGCGGATGGTGTATTCGTGCGCGTATTTCGAGCAGGCGGGGGCGTCGCTTGAGGATGCGCAACTGGCCAAGATGGAACTGATCTGCCGGAAACTGCGGCTGCACTCGGGCGAGCGATTTCTGGATATCGGTTGTGGATGGGGCGCGCTGGCGATGCATGCCTCGGCGCGTTTTGGTGTGTTCTCGACCGGATGCACGTTGAGTGCGCAGCAGGCGCAACTGGCGCGGAAACTGGTGCAGGGGGCGATGCTGGATCCGTTTGTCACGGTGCTGGAGCAGGACTATCGCGATGCGCAGGGTCCGTTTGAGAAGATCGCCTCGGTGGGAATGGTGGAGCATGTCGGGCTGGCGCGGATGCGGCAGTATTTTCGCAAGGTGCATCAACTGCTGAGCGGCGATGGGCTGTTTCTGAATCACGGCATCACGATGCCGGCGTCGGCGCACCATGACGCGCAGGGGATGTTCATCGCGCGGAATGTGTTTCCGGGCGGGGAGATTGTGCGGCTCTCGGATATGATCACGGCGGCGGAGAAGGAAGGCTTCGCGGTGTTGGATGTGGAAGGGTTGCGCACGCACTATGCGATGACGTGCCGGTGCTGGCTGGATCGGCTGCGGATGAATGAAGCAGCATGCCGCGATCTGGTGGATGCCAAGACGCTGCGGACGTGGGAGGTGTATCTGGCGGGGTGCGTGGTGGCTTTCGAGGAAGGCGGGCTGGACATTCACCAGATGTTGCTGGGGAAACAGGGCCATCAGGCGGCGCCGTTGACGCGCACGGATATTTACACATAATCAGGGTGAAAACACTCATTTGGGTGTATCTGCTCATTTCGCACCCACGTGGAGCGTGGGACGATTGCCGGGGATTGGGAGGGAACATGCTACGGGATCGTATCGATGCGGGAAAAAAGCTGGCGCAAAAACTGCGGCACTACGATGGGGCTGAGCGGACGGTGGTGTTGGGACTGCCCCGTGGTGGGGTGGTGGTAGGTGCGGAAATTGCGCGGATACTACGGCTACCGCTGGATGTGCTGATCGTGCGCAAACTCGGCGTACCGTGGCAACCGGAACTGGCATTTGGCGCAATTGCGACGGGAGGCGTGCGCATCCTGCACCAGCAGTTGATACGGGACTGCGGTTTGAGTGTGGAAGAAATCAACAGCGTCACAGAGAGGGAAATGGCGGAGTTGGAGCGGCGGCAACGATTCTATTGCGGCGACCGGCCGGTGCGTGATTATCGAGGTTGGCAGACGATTGTCGCTGATGATGGCATTGCCACGGGGGCCACGCTGGAGGCGGCGATTGAGGCGCTGCGGATGCGCGGAGCGGGGCGGATTATTGTTGCGGTGGGGGTGGCGCAACGGGATTCGGTACCGCATTTTGAGCGGCTGGCGGACGAAGTCGCGGCGGTATTTGTGCCGGAATCGTTGGGGGCGATCAGCTTATGGTTTGAATCGTTCTCACAAACGAGTGACGAAGAGGTTACGCAGCTACTGCGCGCTTGCGCGACGGCGGCGAGTCCAGGCGAAGGGAAGCCATAGGATCCACAAGAGGGCGAGGGCGAGCAGTTCACCGCAAAAGACATAGAAAGGCCATGGACCGAAATAGTCCAATAAGCTGGCACCTTGGGGCTTACGGCAGAGATACATGTAATTGGTCTGAAATATGGCATTAAACGTGCCGACTATGAGGGTGAAGAGGTTGACCGAAAGGAAAACCCGCCAGACGCAGCCAGGTTGCAGGCTTCTGGTATTGGACCAGACGAGAAAGAGCACGGCGACGACGATAGCGCCGTGAGCGATGAAGAAATAGACGGAGGGATACGATCGTAACGGGGCCCAAAGGTCAGGAGTGAGGAGAGCCATTCCGGCGCCTGCGATTCCGACCAGGAATGCTGTTTCGAATATCCATTGGGCAGAAGTGAGCAAGGCGGCGACGGCCAGCCAGACCATGGCGTCGCACAGCTGTAGCGGCAAGCCCTCCGGGAACCGGAAGCCTTCGGTCGAGTAGCGATAGGAGTACCAGATGACTTCATTCACGGTGAGCGTCGCCGCCAGGGAGAGGGAGATCCGCCGGGCATGCAAACGGTGCCGGCGTGCGAGTGCGGCCAGAATGCTGGCGATCAGGGGCACGGCGGTGAGGATGGCGATGTGTGTGAGGCTGAAAAGCCGGAAGTCCGTGGTACCCATAGACTGGTTACGATCATACCGGCCTCTGGTGACTTCAGTCACGGCCCCACCGGGGCATCAGGGATAAGATCGGGACATGGCGGCCGTCATCGAGGCAGTTCCTCCGAAGCAAAAGAAACCGTTGGTGCGCCGGTTGGAGCGGGACCGTTCGCAGAAACTGCGGTGCACGATACAGTTTTCCTTCCTGGCTCTCAATCTGTGGATTGGCGTGGAGTTTCTGCTTTGGGTACGGCAATTTGAGGGCGCCGGACCGCAGGGCTGGACGCGTCCCGCGGGTGTGGAAGGATGGCTTCCGATTGCCGGGATGATGAACACGAAGTACTTCCTGCTCACCGGGGAGATACCGGTGATTCATCCGGCCGCCATGTTCCTGTTTCTCACGTTTGCCGGGCTATCACTGTTTCTGCGCAAGGCGTTTTGCGGATGGCTGTGCCCGGTGGGGACAATTTCGGAGTTGTTGTGGAAGTTCGGACGCGACACGTTCCGGCGGAACTGGACGCTGCCGCGGTGGCTGGATATTCCGTTGCGGAGCCTGAAGTACATTCTGATGGGGCTGTTTCTGTATGCGGTGGGGAGCATGAGCGCGGAGGCGATCGGCGCGTTTCTGTATTCGCCGTACGGGATTGTGGCGGATGTGAAGATGCTGAACTTTTTCCGCTACATGGGCACGGGCGCGGCGGTGACCGTGGGCGTGCTGCTGGTGGCGAGCGTGTTTGTGCGCAACTTCTGGTGCCGTTATCTGTGCCCGTATGGAGCGTTGATGGGCCTGGTGGCGCTGCTGAGCCCGCTGCGCATCCGGCGGAATGAAGCGCGGTGCATTGATTGCGCCAAGTGCGCCAAGGCGTGTCCGGCGGGATTGGCGGTGGATAAGCTGGTGCAGATCCGATCGGCGGAATGCATCGGGTGCATGGAGTGTGTGGCGGTGTGTCCGGCGGAGGATTGTCTGGGGATGAGCGTGGTCACGACGAAGAAGTGGGTGGATGCGCGGTGGGTGGCGGCGGCGATTGTGCTGGTGTTTGTGAGTGTGGCCGGGGCGGCGCGGTGGACGGGGCATTGGGACAGCCCGGTTCCGGATGCGATGTATCGGCGGCTGGTGCCGCAGGCGCACGAGTTGGGGCATCCGTAGGGGAGCCCGGGCTGGCGCCCGGGATATCCCTTCGGGATATGGGTGTCAAGAGCCAGAATTTTAGTCTGGCTCTTCCGAGGCT
>CALFYN010000548.1 GCA_937952345.1 uncultured Acidobacteriota bacterium | reverse complement strand
GGGAAGGCAAGCCAAAAGCAGCAGCAGTGTCTTCATATCAGAAACTCAACCCGTGCAGATATTGATAGCTTTCCCGCAAACTCGCCACCGGATCGCCCGGCGTCTGATCCTGCTCCACAAAGAAATGCTTCACCCCCGCCGGGCCCGCCGCCCGCAACACCGAGGCCACGTCGATCACGCCCTTGCCCGCCTCGGCAAACGCCGTGCGCGGAATCCGCTCGTCGAAGCGCTGATCCACGCCCGCGTGCAGATTCTTGACGTGCATCAGCGGTATACGTCCCTTGTATTTCCGCAGCATCGCCACCGGATCCACACCCGCCACCTTCACCCACATGATGTCCAGTTCCAATTGCACCAGCTTGGCATCGCAGGAGGCGAGCAACACATCGAGCAGCGTTCCGCCCGCACCCGCCGGCGCAAATTCGAACGCATGGTTGTGATAGGCCAGCGTCATCCCCGCCGCCTTTGCCTTCTCTCCCGCGCCGTTCAACGTCTCCCCGAGTTTCTTCATCACATCCGCTCCGCCGCGGTCCGCCGGGGCCACATACGGGCACACCACATACCGGAATCCCCGTTTCGCCGCATCATCCAAAGCCGCGGGCAACTTCGCTGCGTCTTTCATGAATAACGCCGTGTCCAGATGCACGCTCACCGGCCGTAGCGCAGTCTGCTTCAGGCTCGGCCAGATCTTGTCGATATCGCGAGCCACCACCTCGCATTCGCGGTAGCCGATTTGCTCCAGCGCCTTCAGTGTCTCGAGCGGCTTTTCCGGCAGTACCGTCCGGACCGTGTAGAGTTGCACGCCGATCGTGCTCAGTGTTTTCGCGGAAGCAGCCAGCGCGGCCGCCGGCGTGGCGAGAAATGTGCGGCGAGTGGTCATTTGTGTTTATCATAACCCCCATGCGATTGCTGCGAAGAGCCTGTGGCCTCACCGCCCTCGTTTGTCTCATGGCAGCCTTCCCCTGGGGGCCGCTCTTCCCCTGGTCTCCCTGGAAGCCGGGCTACGATGCCATCCATCTGGCCCGCGCCGACGTCTACGTCCCCGTGGGCTCCACACCCCCACCCGCCTACCGCCAGATTGACGCCTACGTCCGCACCGCCGAGCAAGCCCTGCAACTCGCCGCGCCAGGGCGCATGACCATCGTCCTCACCCCCGATTGGAGCCACTTCCGCCGCCTTATGCCGCACCTTCGCTCCACCGGCATCGGCGCCGTCACGCTGGCCACCGGCGGCGTTATCTACGTCAGCCCGAAAATCGAAGAACGCAAATTCGACCACGGCGAATTCCTCCGCCACGAAATCTGCCACGCCGTCCTGCATCAAAACCAGTCCATCGCCAATGCCTATCGCATGAATAACGTGGAATGGCTGTCCGAAGGACTCGCCGTCTGGTTCGGCGATCAAAAATCGTACTTTTCCCGGGAAGAAATGCTTGCCCGCGCCCGCAAGCAGGAACTTCTCCCTGTCATCGATCCCGATCGCCGCGACCCGCACACCTTCCAGATCCGCTTCGCCTACCAGGTCTGGCGCTATTTCTGCGAATTCCTCATCGAACATTACGGCCGTGAAACGTTTCAACGCTACCTGCTCGCCGTGATGGCCGATCCGCCCGCATGGCGTGCCCAATTCCAATCCGTCTTCCACGCCTCCTTCGAAGAGGCAGTCCAAATCTACCAGGAGAAACTCCGCTCATGATGCAACGCCGCTCCTTCCTCACCACCCTTGCCGGCGCCCCGGCCTTCGCCCAATCCTCCGCGGAGCGTCCCCCCAACGTCGTCGTTCTCCTCTTCGACAAGTGCCGCACCGACGCCATCGGCGCCTACGGCGAGCGCAAGGTCCACACGCCGAACCTCGACGCCCTGGCGCGCGAAGGCGTGCGCTTCCAGAACTGCTTCACCCCGCAAGCCCTCTGCGGCCCGGCCCGCGCTTCCA
>CALFYN010000547.1 GCA_937952345.1 uncultured Acidobacteriota bacterium | reverse complement strand
TTAGGGGTGGTGGCCAGGGACGGAATCGAACCGCCGACGCCAGCCTTTTCAGGGCTGCGCTCTACCAGCTGAGCTACCTGGCCTTGAGGACGAACTTTCAGTATACCAAACCCAGCGGCATTGTGCCTCAGCGACCATCTTCACAAATCGCATCAGCTTCCCAATAACTTCGGTCCAGGCTGCGATACTGCACCGCTTCGGCCACATGCTTCTTCGACATTCCGCGACACCTTCAAGATACGATCATACGCCCGAGCCGAGAACCCGCATTGCCATCTCCAGCATCCGCTCCCCAGCATCGTCCAAGGCATACAATGTGCGGATCTGGAGTACCGGAATGTCGCTCTTATAGAAGCCCCGCTGCCTTTGCCGCTCCCGAGCCGCCATCAACCGCTCTCTCATCTGTGCGCTCGAAACACGGTCATCCCGCCCTAGCAACTCCTTGTAGGCAACCGCGGGCACTTTAATATGCAGATCAATGATCCAAGAACGGGCCGCTGTTCTTGCCCAGATCCTCTGGATAATCGCGCCCGTGCACCGGCATTCCCGTGTCGGATCCCTGTAAGTGCCGCACGGCACCCGTGCAGGTTACAACTGCAACAAGACCTTTGCAGAACGCCCAAAATTTTGGTCTTTCTCTGATCCTCAAGGCTTTGTGAGAATTCTGATGTCCTGCAACCACCATAAATACATGGGACTCTTTCGAACCCGTAGTGCTGCCGTCTACGGCATCGATGCCCACGTCATTGACGTGGAAGTCGATCTCTACCGCGGAGGGAGTGCCAAGGACTTCATCACTGTCGGCATGCCCGACACCGCCGTCCGTGAAAGCCGCGAGCGCATCAAAAGCGCCCTCATGAACTCCGGATTCGGCTACCCAAACAAAGCGGTCACCATCAACCTCGCTCCTGCCAATGTGCGGAAGGAAGGCGCGGGCTTCGACCTCCCCATGGCGATGGGCATCCTCGGCGCAATGGGTGCGCTCAGGGGCGCCGACCAATTCCTTTTCGTTGGGGAACTGTCCCTCGACGGCAGCCTCCGCCCCGTTCGCGGCGCACTGCCCGTCGCCGTATGTGCTCGCCGCGAAGGGGTGCCCAACATCGTCGTCCCTATCGAAAACGCCCAGGAGTCCGCCGTTGTGGATGGAGTTCGCGTCTTCGGCGTCCGTCACATCGCTGAGGCAGTCGCCATACTCAAAGAGCCCGATAGGTTCTCTCCTCATCAACACGCAGACGGGCGACCTGAAGACGCACCAACCGATCGTCTGGATTTTCGCGACGTGCGTGGCCAGACGACAGCCAAGCGCGCACTCGAAGTCGCTGCCGCCGGAGCCCATAACGTGCTGCTGGTTGGCCCTCCCGGCTCCGGTAAAACGATGCTCGCCAAGCGTCTGCCGTCCATCCTTCCTCCCCTCACTTTCGAGGAAGCAATCGAGACCACCAAGATTCACAGCGTCGCTGGCGTGCTCCCTAAGGGCGCCGGGTTGCTCTACAACCGTCCCTTTCGCGCACCGCATCACACCATCTCCGACGCCGGGATGATCGGCGGAGGCAGCGGGCTCGTGCGTCCGGGGGAAGCGAGCCTGGCACATAACGGGGTTCTATTTCTTGATGAGATGCCGGAGTTTCCTCGAAATGTACTCGAATTGCTCCGGCAACCACTTGAGGATCGCGCTGTCACCATCGCCCGCTCCACCATGACCCTTTCGTTTCCAGCTAATCTGATGCTGATCGGAGGCATGAATCC
>CALFYN010000546.1 GCA_937952345.1 uncultured Acidobacteriota bacterium | reverse complement strand
TTCCAGAAACTTCGCCCGGTTCTTCTGCGCCAAATCGTTCTTCTCGTACGGATCGTCCCGCAGGTTGTACAACTCCATCGGCGCGAACGGCGAGTTATGCACCAGTTTCCATTCACCCCGCCGCATCGCATGGATCGTCTTGCCCATGTAGCGCACGTTGCCTTCACGCCGGCTCCAGAACAGATCACGCGGCTTTGCGTCCTGCTCTCTTCCCAGCCATGTCGCCAGCGCGGACTCGCCTTCCACCGGCCCCGGATACCGCACTCCCGCCGCCTCGGCCAGTGTCACCGAAATATCCATCGACAACTGAATGCGCTCCGTCGAAGAGCCCGCCGCAATCCGCCCCGGCCACGATGCAAATCCCGGCACACGTATCCCGCCTTCGTACATATCCTCCTTGCAGCCGCGCCACGGCCCGTTCGACGCCCCCTGATCGCATTGGCCGCCGTTGTCCGAAGTGAACACCACCAGCGTATTGGCGCGCTTGCCGGTACGATCCAGTTCCGCCAGCACCTTGCCCACCGCATCATCCATGTGCTCGATCAGCGCCACAATCTTCGCCCGCTTCTCACTCATCCCCGGCTCGCGAACCTTCACCTTCGCGAGCCAGTCCTCTTTCGGCTGCACCGGAGTGTGCGGTGCGTTAAAACATAGCGCCAGGAAGAACGGCTTCCTCTCGTTCTTCCACCCCTCCAGCGTATTCACCGCCCACTGCCCAAAGATATCCGTGCAGTGCCCTTGCGGACGTGCGGGACTCGTTCCGTCCCACATATCGGGCTTCGTATCCTGATGCCCCTGGTGCGTGTAGTAATCCATCACCATGCCGCCCAGCATGCCGTGAAATTGGTCAAACCCGCGCGCTGTCGGCAGATTGTGCGGCTCATAGCCGAGATGCCACTTGCCCACCAGCGCCGTCGCGTAACCGGCTTTCCGCAGGATCTCCGGCAGCAGCACAGCCTTCGGCGAGAGATACCCCCAGTTATCCTCCGGCCGCAACCGGATCACGCCCTGCACTCCGACCCGATCCGGATAGCGCCCGCTCATCAGCGACGTGCGCGTCGGCGAACATACCGGACAATTCGCATAGCAATTGGCAAAGTTCATTCCCGACGCACGCAACGCGTCCAGATGCGGCGTCCGCATGTCCTTCGCCCCCTGGCAGGCGAGATCCCCGTAGCCCAAATCATCGGCCACAATCAGCAGAAGATTCGGGCGCACCGCGGTCTGCGCGGTCAGCGCTCCCGCACTCAACGAAAGAAACGTCCGTCGTTTCATCGCCCGCTCCCCGGCCACGCATACGTGGTCTTACCCGCATCCGGATCCACAGGCCCCGCGGGCAGCGTCTTCTGCCACGCCAGCGCACGCTCCGATAGCCGCTTCACCACCGCCGGTTGCTGTGCGGCGAGATTATTCATCTCGGATGGATCCTTCGGCACATCGTACAACTCCACCCGGCTTCGATCCGGATTCAGCAGCAGTTTCCAATTGCCCTCGCGCACGGCCAGCATCGGGCTTTGATCCAGCACATGCCCGTACACCGGATAGCGATTCTCCCACAGCAGCGTCTTCTGCCTCCGTACCGTCTTGCCCAGCACCGCCGAGGAAAGATCCTCGCCGTCCATGGCCGCCGGAGCCGCCGTGCCCGTCAACTTCGCGATCGTCGGCAGCAGATCCACAGCCGCGAACACCGTATCGTTGTCCACACGATTCGCCGGCGTATGTCCCGGCCAGCGTACAATCCACGGCGTGCGGATGCCGCCTTCATACAAACTCCGCTTCACGCCGCGAAACGGCCCCGCCGTCGCCGCGCCGCCGTAATGCGAAACAAACGGAATCAGCCCCGACTCCGGCCCGTTGTCGCTCGAAAAAATCACGATCGTGTTGCGCGATAGCCCCGCCTCATCGAGCTTCGTCAGGATCCGTCCGATGTGCCGGTCCATCTCTGTCAGCACGCCGTAATAAACTTCCATCGCCCCGCGTTGCGTTCCCCAACGCGGCGACAACTCTTTGTACGGCGCCATCACTTCATCAGTGGGATGCAGCGGCGAATGCGGATCGTGCAGCCACACATTGATAAGGAACGGCCGCGCACGATTCTCCTCGATGAACCGGATCGTTGCATCGGCAATCCGCTCGCTCGAAAACGGGCGCTCCTTCGGCCCGCGCGTGCACTCGTCATACTTCCCGATCCCGTACTGTTCCGGCTTCGGCGCATCCGGTCCGCTCGACAGATGCCACTTGCCGAAGTGAGCCGTCGCGTACCCCGTCTTCTGCAGCAACGCCGGAAGCGTCGGCACGGCCGGATCCAGTGAATCCCGCACGCCTCGCTTGCGGTTCAGCTCCGGATTCGCCAGGTAATCATGAATCCCCAGCTTCGATGGGAACTGGCCCGTCATGAATCCCGTACGGCTCGGCGAGCACACCGCTGAGGCAACAT